>CAIUGE010000001.1 GCA_903898645.1 Oligoflexia bacterium
AATTTTTACTTGCTTTTTTCCGTCTAACCGTGTCTTCTCTCATCTTGTAGCTCCTTTTTTTGATTTACTATCAAACCTGGAATACTCCAGGGGGAGCTACTTTTCAAACTTTAGCTTCAACTAGATTTGGGACATCCTCCAATCCATAAACCATTCCAAGATAGCCCGCTATAACGCGGCATAACGAGCCACTGTTCCTTTAGTGGCTTTTATACTCAAATGTAATTGTATCCCCATTAGGACGATATATTTCAAGCGCCGGCTCACCCTGAAAACCATCAGGACGCACAATGATTCCGGATCCATCATGCATTTGACCCCGCAACCAACCTGCAAGATCGCCGTCAACAGTCTGAATGGAGTTTTTTCTGGCCATATCTTGAAAGTCACTGTGTGCACGCTCAAGTGTCCCTTGCGTTTGATAGCGACTATGGCGCAAACGACTTCTTGGGCTCGGCGGAACCTCATCAACAATCGGAACAATTTGTTCTTTTGACACTCCAGAAGAACCAGGGTCATTATCTAAAAAATCACAATTACGAACTAAAACATTGCCAGCATAGTAATTCTCAAGTCCACTAACCTGAAGACTATAGACAACAAACTCGCCTGCTTCATCTTCAATATCTTGGATAAAAACGGTCTTTCCTGACAAGCTCCTTAATGCATCTCCTCGCTGCAATCTGTTCGCGGGCACATAGCCTCTTTGCGTAACAACATAAAAAAGATGATCATCGGCTGTCTTAAAAGACCTTCCATCAATTGTCAGCTTCAAAAGATGTTGCACAATTTTTGTACTCACCGCCACAACCTGGCGGTGTTCACACGTATGAGTTTTTAAATCACAACCTCGAACAAAATCGCCAACTTTTATCAACTCAATAGGACGCAACTCGTCTTCCATTGTGCAAATAGGCGTTTCACCTGACAAATAAAGCATGTCCATGCCCACTGCAGACACCTGAAGAGGACCATTGCCCCCGCCATAGGCAAGTCCACCAAATAGAAATAGAATGCATATACTCTTTTTAAAACAACTCATGTACTTATTCTTTCTTATTGCTCAATCTGCAACAGAGATAGAAAACTATCGTGGATGACGATTATCTCGAGCAGTAAAGCAAAAGATTGAATCAGAAAAAACTAGAGAAAAACCACGTTCATTTTCGAGCTTACCAGAACTAACGTAACACAGAGCGCTGAAAATAGGAACAGTTAAAAAAAGGAGCTGCCACATTCAAGCACCAGCTCCCTGAGCTTAAAATCTATGCGTGCCCTGAAGGTGTTTCTTCATCTTCCAAGTATGTTCTGATAGCACGTGCCCCAAGAGGCGCAATAAGCCCCCTTTTACGCAACTTCTCCACCAATGTGGTGCGATTCATACTCAAAAGCTCACTTGCTCTATTTTTATTGCCTTTCGTACGAGCCAAAGCCTGATCAACAAGGTGATGCTCAAATGCAGAAACAACAGCTTTGAGATCAAGTCCCTGCGCAGGCAAAAGCATATAAGGAAACTCTCTCGCTGACAATGCACCTGTTGCATTTGGCTGGGCATCCATGGAGGATCTAAAAATATGTGCAGGGATATCATCCAATGCAATTGTTCCATTGTGACCCTTCATGATCACAAGACGCTCAATTACATTCTCAAGCTCTCTAATATTTCCAGGCCAGTCATAATGCATCAAAGCATCCATAACAGGACCTTCTGGCACATGCACATCATGGCCTGTCAGGCGATTACATGATGCCATAAAATGACGAATCAGGAGCGGGATATCGCTTCGGCGCTCACGCAAGGTGGGTAGCATCAACGGTATCACATGCAAGCGATAAAAAAGATCTTCTCGAAAGGTACGGTCACGCACCATAGCCTCAAGGTCGCGATTGGTGGCTGCGATGATACGCACATCCACCTCAATAGTCTGAGATGAACCAACAGGCTCAAACTGGCGGTACTGAAGGACCCGCAAAAGCTTTGCCTGCACATCAAGAGGCAACTCACCCACCTCATCAAGAAAAATAGTCCCTGTATGGGCACATTCAAACCGCCCCTGCCGACTCACATGAGCACCCGTAAAAGCACCCTTCACATGACCAAAAAGTTCAGCTTCAATCAAATCACCTGGAATCGCTGCACAATTTACAACGATGAGGGGCTGATCCGTCCGCGCTGATAGTGCATGAATAGCCCGCGCAACAAGCTCTTTACCTGTACCACTTTCCCCTGCAATAAGAATAGTACTATCGGTTTGCGCGACCTTTTCAATCGTTTCCATCACTGCCTGTATAGCAGAACTTTCCCCTATGAGCATTTTACACCCCCCCCTTTGCGACGCATTATTGCCTTGTAAATAGAAATCTTACCCAGTCATCGGAATACATGTCACCTCGAAAATAAATCCAGAGCACAAAAGTAACGAAAAAAATGAATGCCATGCTTGCCAAGTACCAACCAAGGCTACTTCTTTTACGAAAAAAGAAGAAACTTGTTTCCCCAAGCACCAAGAAAGATGCCAGCGCTATATAAGGGTAAAACCGCGCCAATAGAAAGACGTAGTGCATACCCCCTAAGTGTACTGAAAGCATATGAGAGATACCACGATTTTTTTAACATGCAGCATGGAGCTGCGCGACACGGTCAATTGCCTCCCAGCTAAACCGGGGACGCCCAAAATGGCCATATGTTGCCGTACTCTCATAAATAGGCCGCAAAAGGCTTAAAGAACCAATAATTCCAGCAGGCTTTAAGTCAAAAACATGACGTATAGCTTTTTCAATTACAGAAAGAGGTTTTTTCTCAGTACCAAAAGCTTGCACCATCACACTCACTGGCTCGGCAATACCTATCGCATAGGAAAGCTGCACAAGACAGCGATCAACAAGCCCTGCTGCTACAAGATTCTTTGCAATATAACGCGCCATATAGCAGGCTGAACGATCAACTTTTGATGGATCCTTCCCAGAAAAAGCACCTCCTCCATGTGCCCCATGACCACCATAAGTATCAACTATAATCTTACGACCTGTCAGCCCACAGTCCCCCATAGGACCACCAACAACAAATCGGCCTGTCGGATTTACCAAAACTCTGGTTCTCACTAAAAAAGATTCTGGCAATGTAGCTTCAATAACCTCACGCTGAAGCGTGCGCCTAATCTCATCAAGCGTCACAGCCTCATCGTGCTGCGCACTTATAACAATAGTATCTATACGGACAGGCACCCCATCTTGGTACTCCATCGTAACCTGCGTCTTACCGTCAGGACGGAGCCAGGGCACAAGCCCAGAATGACGCACATGCGCAAGACGCTCAGCCAAGCGATGTGCATACTCAATGCTTAAAGGCATAAACTCATCTGATTCGCGGATAGCATAGCCAAACATCAACCCTTGATCACCCGCACCCTGCTCCTTGGATGCAGCAGCATCAACACCTTGCGCAATATCGGGCGATTGTCTCCCAAGAGACACTAAGATACTACATGTCTTATAATCAAAGCCTTTGGCTGAGTCATCATAACCAATACGCTTGAGCGTCTCACGAGCAATGTCACTGTAGGGAATCTGAGCACGAGTCGTTATCTCACCTGCTAGAAGGACGAGACCTGTTGTTACCAACGTCTCACATGCAACACGTGCGTGTGGATCCTCTCGTAGCAATGCATCTAGAATTGCATCTGATATCTGATCTGCGACCTTATCTGGATGACCTTCTGTAACTGACTCTGAAGTAAACAAAGAATGCACCACGGTAATGACCCCCGTGATTATTTATGCATTCTAAGACGTCATGTTGCAATTATTTTTTTATATGAATTGGAAAAACAGGCGTTGTACCTTTGTTTTGTTGAGCGCGCTTACGGGCTTTTCCCTTACGTGCTTGACGAACCTTACGAGCTGTTTTGGTTTTCATCATCCGCGATGGCATGGCTTCTATCTCCTTAAAAAAATTTGTTGTATCAAAAACTTCACAGAGCGTCAAGCACTGGCCTACATCTTGCTCATACCATGCCATGCTTAGTTTTGTTTTGGCTTTGGTAGCAACGAATCACGAGATGCCTCCTATCTATTTAGCTGAAGGAGAGCAGCGCCTCCTCCGTGCACCAGGCATGGTCCGTTTCAGCATCGGCTCATTACATCTCCTGAAAGCTATTCAACCGCCCCACGGGTACACAAAAGACGCACTTTTGCTCAAGGCTCTAACAACAGGCAGAACTGATCTGTGGCTCTTCTATCCCAATCAAAGGGCCGAGCACCGCAGCGTTATCATTAAATCAACATCTAAACTCGATTTGCCAGTCCCCATTCAAAGCGTGCTCCAAGGATTAATGGAAACAGAAATTCTTGTTATGGGCTCAGGCATTGTCCTCCATGGCACTATCACAACAGAGGACGAGCTGCGCCGCATCACTCTTGCTTCAGAAGCATTTCCAAAAGACATCGTGAATACCACAATCCCAAGCGACGATCTCCTTCGACGTGGGAAGCAAGCACTTGAAAGATGGATCAAAGACAAAAATCTACGCCTAGAAAAAATTGGCACTACACTCTGGATCCGAGGCGATCACCATCTCAGTAAAGAAGGAGAGGTGCAGCTCCGTATTGATGCACGACGAGAGTACCCAGGCGTCCGCTTCGATCTCACACAACTGAGCACCATCTATTTTCGCGTCTTTTTAGTGGAAATCAGCCGAAATCATATCCAATCATTGGGCCTATCGTGGCCTCATCCGATTGATATCCATAATATCGACCTTACTTTACGGGCACTTGAAGGCAAAGGCCATGCACGCGTTTTATCTAATCCGGAACTCGCAGTACGCGTACCAGGAGAAGCAGAACTCTTTTCAGGTGGAGAGCTCCCTATACGAAATAGAACAACGAAATTTTCCTCATCAACATCATGGCGCAACTATGGCCTGACCCTCAAACTGAAGGTATTAGAAGCAAGCAGTACATCGGTACGCCTCGAAGTTTTTACAGAAGCAAGCACTCTGGATAGTATACCAAGCGACGATCACACACCAGGCCTTAAGGCAAATCGTATTCAGACCCAAATCAATGCACTTTTTGACACGCCACTCATGATTTCAGGCCTCCTACAGGAAAAAAGTTTGAACAAATCGACTGGACTTCCATTTTTCTCATCCATCCCATTTTTTGGGCCCCTTTTATTTGCCCATCAAGATAAAGAAACTGAACACAAGGAACTGATCGCAATCCTTATGCCCCACGCTTCCCCCCCGAATATCGCGCTCGATCATTTTGCTGGATTTAAGATCCCTGTCCCCAAAGGCCCCCTCATGCTCCCACGTACATGGCTAAGCCCAAGTGATGAGCGCGATCTGAGGAAAGACCCTAATTTCCCATGGAATGTCCTCTAATGATGATTCCAACCCTCCTCCAATACATGAATGACCCAGCTATCACTGATATCTGTATCCATGAAAAATCATCCATCTCCATTGAGCGCCAGGGTGATCATCGTATGGTCAAAATCCCGATCAATAGTCCGAATGCCGAACAGGAACTCAAACAATGGATTTTGGAAAATCTTTCTGCTATTGGCAAATCCTGGGACGCCAAGCATCCTTTTGCCGACGCTATTCTCAGCTCCGGCCATAGATTACATGTCGTCTTCCCTCCCATTACACCTATGATTACTATCTCTCTAAGAAGAATTGCAAAACAGCAACGTTTTTGGGCTCAGCAGGAACATTTTGAGTTCTTAGCATCTAAAGTACGAGCTGGCGAGACCATGATCATTTCAGGCGCAACAGGAAGTGGAAAAACAACACTCATGAATGAGCTTATTTCTCAGATTGCAAGCCACGAACGTATCCTTATCCTAGAAGATACAGCAGAACTCCTGCCTGAACATGAGCAATGCATCAAACTCACAGCCAGACCCCCTAATGCTGACGGATTTGGAGAAGTCTCCTTGCAAGCTATTGTCAAACAAACACTCCGCATGCGACCTGACCGGATTATCTTGGGCGAATGCCGCGGCAGTGAAGTCCTCGACCTCCTCCAAATCCTCAATACAGGTCATAGAGGCGCCTTAGCAACACTCCATGCACATTCACCACGTGACGCACTACGCCGAATTGAGCTTCTCTGTTTACTTTCAACACATACACTCTCTCTTCATGCTATTCGCGAGCTGCTTGGTCTTGGTATCAATTGGCTTGTCCATGTTGATCGCACCAATCATGGCCAGCGTCATATTGCCTCCATATCTCAAATGGCAGGTCGTGAGGGAGATACGCTTTTGCTCCGCAACGTGCTAGAACAACAGAAAGTATGAACCTGACGCAGTATATAGGAACTCAAGGCGAACAGCACGTATGGCAGCTTTATGTCCGCTCACAGGATGCCACGCTCTGGATCAGATGCAATAATCTCCGAAGCAAAAATGGTTTCCGTCAGGATGCTGATATTACAGCGGTTCTCACAGATCATGACCATAACCATCTTGCGATCAAAACATCATTGAATCACCATCAACCTAGCACATTCCCTCTCACCTTTGGCCCATGCACCATTGCGCTTGACGCATCCCACGGCACGCTTGTGTCAAAACGCAATGCAATCAGCTGGAATCTCACATTTTCTCCCTGTCAGATGCCATTAGGCCCATTCCCTCTTGCATCGATGATGCATGCCCCGCGCACACTTGCACATCTCACTGCCCAAGGCACTCTCACCTGGGGCGGAAAAACTATTGATCTTCTCAAAGCCTCAGCCACCATCACCTACTTGCATACATCGCAGCTCAATCACTCCTGGGTACTTGCCTATGCACCCGACCTCAGTCGAGACATATCCTTTGAGGGCCTGTCAACGCGCATGAATCTAGGATTTTTCCACGGACCAGAAATAGCATCACTCCGATTGATCTATGAAGGCCAGGCATATGATTTTCAGTCCTTTAAAGACGCACTCTCCATGCATACCAAACGTCAACTCTCAGAATGGCGCTTTCAAGCTGATCGCGGAGACCTCTCCTTCCGTGGTCATATCCGCTCTGCAGCACGTGACCTCGCTGGTGTAACACTTGAAGACACAGATGGTTCTCTTCTTTTTTGTAATCAAACATGCACAGCTGAGATGAGCCTCCTCGTATACCGCGCAGGCAAGCTCGTCAACTCTGCCCATGCCCCAGCACTCTTCGAATCAGTGTCGTCGATGCGAAACCCCTACGTGCCGAATCTGCTTTAAAGGAAACCGCCAAGGCGTACCACCTAAAATTGCACCTCCCAATAAACTGAGAACAAGCGCAGCAAGAATCGTTTTCATACGAGATGAAGAAAAAGTGCAAGCATGACGAGAGCCATCAAAGCAGGCGCAATACAGATAAATAAAGGACGAAGGGCTCGAGTACCCAAAAGCTGTAATTCACGCTGAGTCTGAGCATGAAAATCTTGCCTCAATCCATCAAGCAGTGACTCAATACGTTCCGTGCATGCGTAGCCCTCAAGTAAACTCACCTGGATGGCTTTTTTTACACTAGCACCAAATTCCACAAAAAGTTTCTCCGGACCAGTCACAAGTTCAACGGACTGCCAAATACTCGACCCCCACCGCAAGGATAACTCCGTTGATTGGTACTTAAGAGATTGCTGCCACGCAACATCAGGCGGCATTCCAGAACGCATATATCCCAAGAAACGCTCTCCATAAATCTGTGCAAGTAATACCCAAGCACGCTTTGATGCAGGCAACCCAGCCCACCGAGCACTATCTGCTAACTGCACAAGCCAAAGCCCCGCTAGCATGCAGAGAAAAAATGCAAAAGCACATGCACCCAGCCAAATATCGCCTACCTCAGGCAAGAAAAAACCAAGAGCAGTTCCAACAAGAGGCACCAAAAGTGTACAGATCGTTGCCTGTGCAACAGCCTGCGTGCTTCCAGAGCGCGCAGCCAACAAAGCTACCTCCTGAGATTCAGCCAAAATACGAATCCGGCGCAAGGTGGGCAAAAGAGGAGCGCCTGCCGATCTCAAAATCTGGATACTCCCGGATAAAAACTCGCCCCAAGGTGCGTCGAGCTGACCAAACGCATCATAATTACCAGGAATGGTCCCTGACCTGAGCGTATCTTCCAGATCACGTAAGGTACGCGTGACTTTGACTAAACTATGGCGCTGCGCTTGAAAGGAATGCGGTACAATGACTTTTACAGCAAGACAAACGCAAAAAATCGCGCCCCAAAGGGCACAAAAGAAAAGTGTGTTCATACAACAATATACGATTGTAATGATTCCAGCATAAGCTCAGCCTCAGGCATACGGCCATCTGGCACCAAAAGAGCAATAATCCGGAGTGCGTCATTATCATTCATGGTTGAGTAGCTACAAACTCCTTCATGTGCCTCTAAGATAAAGTACACAAAAGCAGCATCTTCCTTACGAACTGAGATCCGAATCGTAACATTACGCATTGCGTGATCCTAAGATACTTGCAGGCCTCTGGTCAATCTTTTACCATTGTTAGGTGATTACTCTTTTTTTCTCTCTTATTGCCATAGCTGATCTTGACCCGCCACCTTCGTCTCCTGACAGACTAAGGAGCATCGAACAACGCCTTGAAATCATAGACAAAAAACTCGATGCCCTTTTGTTGACACAAGGAGAGCCAAAAAAACCAGCACTCAAGATCCCTGACCCCATCAGCTATGATCTTATCACCCCAAATGAGGATGCCATTGACCCATTCCGACGCGCCATGGTCTTCTACACTGGGCACAAGTATCCTGAAGCTATTTTAGCATTTTCAGGCTTTATGAAAAAATTCCCCGACCACGCCCTAGCAGGCTCTGCACAGTACTTTATTGCAGCAGCCTACGACGCACAGGCACAAACACGTCTTGCACTGGAAGAGTATAGCAAGCTCATCTCGGTTTATAGTCAAAGCCCCTATGTGTCGGACAGCCTCCTTGCTCAGGCACGCCTCTTTGAAGCCCTGCACATGCCAGATGAAGCAATCAAGGCCCGCTCACAACTGTCAACGCTCTTCACCCACTCACCAGCGGCGCAAAAGTGATAGCACTTCTTTTTCTCTTAGCTGCATATGCCAACGAGTGGGAAGAGCTCATAATGAGCAAAGGCTTGACGACCCATGTCGTCAAAAAAGGAGAAACCCTTCCAGGCATTGCACGCAAATACCTTGGCAATGAGTCATACTGGAAAAAGCTCCTCGAAATTAATCGACAAAATATAAAAAATCCGATCCATCTCAAAGTTGGCCTCCGTATTGCGTTCCTAGGCACTGCCCCAAAAGAACACATCATCACAGCAGATGATGCTAGCGACAAACCGCCAAAACGCCCCCTCGAATGGAAAGAACTCCCAAAACAATCATGGGAACGATTCAATTCTATTCAGAATGTCTCTATAGACCTCCTTGGCTTTGGCTCATCGAACAAAACCAACAAAGTACGGACCTATGGGTTCACGCCCACAGCATTTCCCGCAACCGAAAAAATCAACTACTTAGGCCAGATCGTCGGCGCAAAGACCACATTTGCAAACATCGTCGAGACAGACATCGTGTACTGTGACTCCATTGATAATCTCCAGGTAGGCGAAACATATGGCATCACCCAATCACCCACTTTACTCAAAGGCTATGAATCAGATCGCGTTGGGTACTCCTACCTCAACAAAGGTACGGTCAAGATACTCGGCATCAGAGACCAGATCTTTTTTGGCCAAGTCATGACATCCCTCACACCCATCAAACGAGGCGATTACCTGATGCCTCGTATTAAACGCGTACCCGAACTCATTCCTGTCCCCGGGCCTTCCGCTATGAAAGCACGCATTCTCATTGACCGCTCGTACTCAACAGGCATCACAGCACAGTACAAAGAAATATTCATCGATCGAGGTTATATTGATGGCATCTCTCCTGGCATGATCTTTCGCATCTACCAGCATAAAGACCCATCAAATTCTAAATTCGTCACAAGTGCTGACTATATTTTCGAAGGTGACATCCAAGTCACGCAAGTCGCAAGCCACATCGCAACTGGGATTATCATTCACGGCGAAAGCACCTTTCCAGAACAAACAGAGCTCTCCTTACTCACCAGCATTGGCGCGCCACTCCCATCAGCACGAAAAACAGACAGCGATCTTGATAAACTAGAAGCAACGGATAACCCAGAAACGCTCGGCGACCATGACGCCAAAGAAATCAAACAGCTCGAAGCCTGGCGCCGCAATCCATCACCAGTGATATCTCCATCACCAGAAGCGAGCCCATCACCAGAAGCGAGCCCATCACCAGAAGCGAGCCCATCTTCTAGTCCATCTCCTAGCCCATCTCCTAGCCCATCACCAGAAGCGAGCCCATCTTCTAGCCCATCTCCTAGCCCATCACCAGAAGCGAGCCCATCTTCTAGCCCATCTCCTAGCCCATCTCCTAGCCCATCACTAGAAGCGAGTCCATCACCAGAAGCAAGTACCTCGGAAGAAACGCCCACTGAAACAGCTCCCCCTAGCCTAACACCACCATAGATGGCATACTCTTTGCTGGTCATGACCCATGTACTATAGACTCACACCTGAAACGACACCCCCTCATCTGCAATTTTTATGGCAGGCCCCTGAGCCTCCTCAAGAGCTTTATATTGCAGGCCAGCGAAGTGCTTTCGAAATGCTTCGCCAACTCCCTCTCCATGGGCTCGCAGTCGTAGGAGCACGAGACCATACAGGTCGATGCGAAAAACTTATGGATACTGTCATCAAAAAACTCAAAGATTCGCCCCTTGTGATTGTTTCAGGCCTTGCCCGTGGCATCGATACGCTCGCTCACCTCACAGCCATCAAATACGGCATACCGAGCATTGGGATAAGCGGTGTGGGTATCGATACACATTATACTGACGAGTACCAAGCGTTAAAAAATAATCTCATCGGATCAGGAGGCCTTGTGATCACTGAATACGGCCCCAAAGTCGTCACAAAACCTATGCACTTTCTTATGCGCAATCGACTCATTGCATCCTATACTCAAGCGACCTGGGTGGTTGAAGCAAAAAAAAGAAGCGGCGCCCTGAATACTGCACGGTGGGCACGCGAAGAAGGCCGAACATGCTATGCAACGCCCTGCCATCCTGACGATACAGATTTTGCCGGCAACCGCATCCTCATAGAACGTGATCAAGCCCTCCCCCTCTGGAGCACCTCAGATCTCGGCTCAGTATGGCTTGATCTTGCGGCAAGAAAATAATATCTCGACAGCAAAGCTAGCCATTGGCAGTCACATCCTTTGATATAAAGACCGTTTTTGCGCATCAAGGATGAATATTATGGAGAAGACTTCACAATCTTTTGGAGAAATTCTCTACTTTTATGTTTTTCCGGGATTAACCCTAGCGTTTCCTTCACTAACTTGCGAAAATTCTCGCTCCAACGGCCGGACAACACCCCACCACTGCACGAAGTATTATTTGTAGGGGGCATACGCTTCAAATGCTCAAGCCCCTGCACTGCAGTGGCGCTATCCAGAATAATCCTAGTTAAGCGCTTCTCAGTGTTTGCAATATCTGTAGCAACCGGCCCGCGCTTAGCTGCATCAAAGTCAAGAACAGCAAAAAACAGAGCGTTGCCTGACGAAGCGGCATTTGCTACAAACTGAGAATATGTTTTTTTTGTTGCAGATACGTTCGAAGGCTCAGCTATCACTTCAAAAGTGCGTGCACGATACGCAGCCTCTATCAAAGTCTTTTCTTCAATAGAATTCGCTTTGAACTCACTAACCGGCATTGTGTCGAACATCGAGACAGGCCCACGACGACGCATCTGCTTCTCCAGTATCTCCGGCCGAGCAATAGACTCCAAAGCAGCACGAATAAAATTTAAATCAGCTTGAGCAGCAACAGCAGGATAGTTTGTATAAATAAAATTACGAATGGCCAAACGAAGTTTCGCACCATGCATCTGCTGCCTCACAAGAGATTGAGCGTATCGATGAGCGTCACGAAGCGCGATAGTGCTACCTTTAACTTCAGAAATGTTATCAATCCAACGTGAATATACGTCTTCGGTAAAAAGTTTCTCATTATCCACAGCCAGAGCACACCTCATAAACGACGTAGATCCTACAATTAATCCAAAAGCAATGTAACTGAAACGCATATACACTCTATCGATACATTGAGTCATTCCATAAAGACAGCTATTGATGTCAAGCGTAACGCAGTGTCGCACATACCTCATCAAAGCTAAAAACATTTTATTGTTGGCACACATTTTATAAAAAACTCCGTACAAACCAATCAATGCAGAATGAGCGCTCTTAGAAAATGCGCAGTGCCTACAGTTTTTGCCAAAAACCCATTGATCGACACGCACTAGCTAACCTGCACGAAACAAAAGTTATCAGATGCAGCTGTACTTCAATAAAAGTGACGCAATGCGAAATTCGACCTTTTTTTATGCATGCTATTCACTCATAAGGAGCCTTCGGATGCACGCACATTGTATG
>CAIUGE010000002.1 GCA_903898645.1 Oligoflexia bacterium
TCCGACAAATCAAAGAGGTGATCGAAAATATCGAGCTGGAGAGAGAAAGACAGAATCAGGAATGGGTCTCTTTGGCCGCATGAATATGGATGTGGGAGCTACTATAAAACTTAGCATCAACTAAAAATGGGACATGCTCCCCCTCTTAGGCTGCCTCGAGCGCAAAGTCAGGCTGAGGCTTTTGGGCGTGTGCAGGCAAGTTTTGATAGCTTACGCCTTATGCGTCGGACGCTCGATACATCTCTAGCATTGAGCAATTTTGGGGATGGATGTCCAATTAACGCTACTCTTCACTTGCTCCTTCATGCAATGAAGGAGGAATCTGGGCCTTCTTCTGTGCCTGCTGAACTGCACGACTTGAGATGGCAGGGGCCGCCCAACCTTCGGTGGGAGGTAGATAGACTGCTTGTTATACATCTCGAGGTTTTCCAAGCAGCGACTGAGTTCTTCGATTTTAATGGTATCAATTATAACAACTTTAAGGTCGAGAGAGTTGGTGGCCCATCGAGCTATATGGATGCTATGATGCATATACTTGGCATGCAAGGTCCTTCTACACCGCTTTTCCAATCGCTTGCCAGGCTTGAGGCTCATCGTGATTTTTGCGATGCTTTTGTTCCCGATAAGGGTGGGTACTATGGTGTCGTTATTGATGAGCCACCAGTACGAGCACTCCCTCTTATGACTGTGGATTGCCAGGGGCGTCATTTGAGTTTTATCGGCGCGTTAGTCCATACCGGTAGTAGACACTACGTAGCGTTGATTCGAAATCATGATACGTGGGGCATATTAAATGATTGGAGGCCCGTGCAGCCAGTGTCAGAAGACGAAGCGAAGGTACTTATCCAGGAACATGGCCGCATTGCTTTGTATAGTGTTAAGGAATAAGCTCATTGGCGGCAATCACGAGGCGCTGTATTTCTGAGGTGCCCTCATAAATTTCTGTAATTTTCGCATCGCGAAAGTGCCGTTCAACAGGATAGTCTTTCGTGTACCCATACCCACCATGGACTTGGATTGCTTTCGTTGTGATCCACATTGCAGCTTCTGATGCTGCTAATTTGGCCATAGCTGCCTGCTTGCTGTAGGGCTTACCTGCATCTTTGAGTTCTGCTGCAGCAAAAGTGAGGAGCCTTGCAGATTGCAGTCTCACTGCCATGTCAGCAATGAAAAATTGGATAGCTTGGAGTTTCGCTAGAGGTGCACCAAACTGTTCCCTCTCCAGTACAAAACGCTTGGATGCCTCAAAAGCAGCTAAGGCAATACCCAGCGCCTGACTAGCAATCCCAATGCGTCCCCCGTCAAGTGTATGGAGGGCGATTTTGAGCCCTTCACCCTCTGTGCCGAGGAGGTGCGTGGAGGGGATACCAACGTCATCGAAGAAAAGCTGCGCTGTTGATGAGGCTGTAATACCTAGCTTGTCTTCCAGTTTGGATACTGTAAATCCCTGTGTTTTTGTTGGAACGATAAATGCGGCAATGCCCTTATGCTTCAGTGCAGGGTCAAGTGTTGCAAAAACAATGGCAATGTCAGCTTCTTTCCCATTGGTAATCCAGTTCTTTGTTCCATTCAAGACATAGCTGCCATCAGCTTTCTTTGTGGCACGTAAACGAAGGTGTGCAGGATCTGAGCCTGCTCCAGGCTCAGAAAGTGCAAAACAGCCGAGCTTTTTCCCCGCTGCTAGAGGTGTTAAAAATGTCTCTTTCTGCCATGGGGACCCGAAATGTTCTAAAGGTCCGCATACAAGACTGTTATTCACGGATAAAATAACAGCTGTTGATGCACAGTGGGAGGCAATTGCTTCCAAAGCAAGACAGTAGGCGACAGTATCAAGTCCTGCACCCCCTGATGTGGGATCTACCATCATGCCCATCAGGCCCAAGGATCCAGCAACGGTTACCGCCTCTTGGGGAAAATTTCCAGTAGCATCAAATTCCTTTGCGAATGGTGCTAGTTGCGATGCGCAAAAAGGATCAACAATGGATTGCATCAGCAACGCGTGTTCTTCTGTTTGTGCGGCCAGTGGCCAATTAGGGAGCATAATTTCTCCTTAGTAAAGCGTTATCTGCTCTGCAATTCCCGAGAGCTTCAGCAAGTGTTTGCAGCTCAGCTGTAAACTGTTTGCTTGTAACCATATGGCTGGCCAAACCCCTGTCGAGAAGACCTGGTGCATCGCAGGGCATAGTGTGCATCATGAGGTTACGCGCTTCACGATTATTGAGTTTATAGGAAAGAAGGCGTGTTGAGCCAAAACCTGGCGTCAGACTTCTTCCTTGATGAAAAGTGGATTCGGCTGATATCAAGAAAAAATCGCACATGAGGGCGAGCTCCAGTCCGTCGGGCCACAGAGGCCCGTCGACCGCAGCTATCGTTGGCAGGGATATTTTTTTTAGGGTGCTTCGAATGTTATTGGCAGTCTGGTAGAAGTGCTTGCAGAATAAAAAATCATTCTTCACTGCAGGTTCAAGATGGAGAATAATCACCTTTGCGCCATCAGTCTGGGAAAGACTTTGGCTCAAGAGGGTGTCGGGATTCTGCTGATGAAAAAAAATTTTTTTAATCACGCCTCCTTAGTGGTTCTCGCAATACGAAAGATCTGTCAATAGTATTTATTTGCCAATACAGAAATCAGAAAATATCTTTTCTAATATTGTATCTGGAATGACTCCGCCAAGAAGGGGTGCAAGCGAGGCAATGGCCTGACGAAGATCACTTGCGAAAAGATCATAGGTGTCGGCACCAAGTGCACGCTCTAGGTGGGCTTTCCCAGCCTGGGCTGAGTTCAGGTGTGATGGACGGGTCAAAAGCAGTTCCCCTTCGCCACGAGAAACATGGGATGCTTCTTGAAGCAGCGAAAGAAATGTCGCTATACCCTCGCCAGTATGCGCTGAAACATGTGCTGATGGAATATGCCGTGCTTGCAGGAACTCCAGTACGGAGGGGTCAGGATGCGCTTGAAGATCTTTTTTGGTAATAGCTGCAATGGCAGATGGTGGAAAGTCAAAAATAGTCGAGTCTATATGCTCTGTGCCATCGATCACAAGCACAATGATATCTGCATTTTTGATAACCTGATGGGTTCTTTCTATGCCGAGATTTTCCAGGTTCGAGGAACTGGTACGAAGACCTGCTGTATCTTCCACCGTAGCAGTTCCACTCCCCAAAGTGATTTCAAGGCTGACGCTATCGCGTGTTGTTCCAGGTTCATCGCTAACGATGGCTCTTTTTTCACCTACCAGCGCATTAAAGAAACTTGATTTACCAGCATTGGGTACGCCAACAAGTGCAATACGGCAGCCCATCTGAAGCCGTCGACCACGCTCAAAGCTTTGCGCAAGTGTATGTATGCAATCAAGAATTGTCCGTACATGTTGCTGTAAGGTGCCGAGGGATAGTTCGGCTACATCCTGATCTGCAAAATCAATAGCCACCTCGGCCTGCGCAGCAAGCTCAATGAGCTTGGAGCGAAGCGTATGCAGGTGCGCTTGCTGGCTCCCTGAAAGCTTTTCAAGGGCAAGACGCGCTCCTTCAACACTGCGGGTTCCAATGAGGTCAGCAATAGCTTCTGCTTGAAAAACATCCATTTTCCCATGCATGCAGGCACGGAAACTAAATTCTCCCGGAAGCGCTTGTCTGATACCATGTGCTTCCAGTGTTTGCATACAGTTTTGTGCAACAATTTTGCCACCATGTAGGTAGTACTCAACAGTATCCTCGCCTGTAAAGCTCTGAGGATTTTTGAAGAAAACCATCATGCCATCATCAAAGACATGATCATGCTGGTCAAAAAGTTTCACCCTGTGCATGAAGCGTGGCTCTAGACTCTGAGAATGACTCATCTTGCATGCGACTGTATACGCCAGTGGTCCGCTTGCGCGGACCACTGATAAGGCTCCTGTCGCTGCAATGGCGGCTATTGTATCATTTGTCAGCATGCAGGGTACGGTTGAGGATAAGCTGTTGCAGAATGCTTGCAAGCGCATTTGTCAGCATATAAAGCGTCAAACCTGCAGGGAGACCAAGCATAAAGACACCAAAGAAAAGAGGCATAAACTGCATCATCTTAGCTTGTACGGGGTCGCTGATCGTGTTTGGCGTGAGGCGTTGCTGGAGATACATGGTGCCTGAAAGGAGGATGGGTGTCACATACCAAGGATCCTTGCTGGAGAGATCTTGGATCCAGAGTACAAAAGGGGCATGGTAGAGATCAATTGATGTGTAAAGAACACGGTAAAGAGCATAAAATACAGGCATCTGAATGAAAATAGGGAGGCAGCCTGCAGCTGGGTTGTACCCGTGCTTGCGCATAAGGATCATCATCTCCTTATTGAGAACTTCCTTATTATCTTTATGTTCATCGCGTAGCTTCTGCATGAGTGGCTGAATAGTCGCCATTTTTTTCATGTTCTTCATACTCTGGTATGTCAGTGGATAGGTCAGTGCCTTGAGTAAAAGGGTTAGCAGGATGATAGCGAGCCCATAATTGTGCACAAACGGGTAGAGAGTATGCAGCAGGTTGGAAATAGGTTTTGCAACAATGCCAAACCAACCAAAATCAATAGCCTGATCAAGCTTAGGATGGATGGTTCTGAGGACATCATGTTCTTTGGGGCCAAAATAGACATCCAGTTCGGTATGGAATTTCTTATGTTCAAGAGGGTAGAGGAGACTGACAATGCCGCCATCTGTGCCTCGCGGCTGAATAAGGCCTTGGGGGGCTTTTGTACCCGGACCACTTAGGAGAGCTAATAGGAAGTACCGGTTGGTAATACCAATATAGTCAAGACTCCATGGGAGTGCCCTCTGCTCAATAGGAGTTTTTGAAAGCGGAACACGATCCATGCTGTCATCATGAGGTGCATAGATAATCTGGCGATCGGCGAGATCTGCATCCTCTTGGCTTGCAACGCCGGATAAGGAAATAAACGCAGTTTCTGGAGCATGCTGGAGAAAAGTGCCATCAATTGTGAGATGCGCAAGATTTGTTCCCATAGGTACAAACTTCTTTGAGAGCTGCACATTGGGGTCACTGTAATGCCACTCAATATGTGGAACATTATTGATGGATGTTGTGGTGAGTTGGCCCTCAGCATGGTAGAGGTAGGCAAAATCTGGGTGATCAAAAGCAAGCGTGATCTGAGCACCAGCGTGCGTCAAGGAGTCTAAATCAACAGCACCTTTGGTGTTGAGTTTGAGAGCGTAGTCCTTGAGGTGCCACTCTTTCAGGAACCCACCACCATTTGCTACACGAACATCACCAGAACCAAAGCTGATGCGTTGCGTTTTGCTCGGTTCATGGGGCGTAGTTTTTGGTGCCACCACCACTGTTTCTTCAATCTTGACTGTTTGTTGGCGAGGCTCAACGTAGAATTTGTACCAGCCTGCATAAATGCCCATAGAAAGAACAATTGTGAGTAGTGTGTTACGATCCATGATTCATCCCCTTTTTCGATAGCCCATGACAAGAGCCTATTTGCTTCACGATGCCCCAAAGAGCCGACCATAAGGGTTGCTCTCTCAGCATTGATCGAGCTCGAGCGCTGCATGACGGTATGTGTCGACATCCCGACCCAGGCCCAAGCCATAAAAATAGTATTGGCGAAAAAAACCGGTACACATCAATCACGCAGAGACAAGCTTGGCAAAGCACGTGCGAGGCAACTTGCAAGCTCATGCTGAAAAGGATGTACAGGTTTTTTCGAATTCGGAATAACCACATTATAATCATAGGAACCCAAGTATGCCCCGTGATGGCGGAATGCTTCCCGAATACGTCTTTTGAGACGATTCCGAACAACAGAGTTGCACTTGCATTTTATTGTCATGCCAAGTCGGTAATGCGACTCCTTGTTCGGAATACGATAAATAATGCATGCTGAAAGTCGATGGGCAGTGCTTCCAGCAAAAAAAAGCCTATACTGCCAAGGGTAGTGAAGGCGGTTTTTTGGCTGGAACTGCGGCATTTACTTGCTTGCAATAGTCACGACGAGGCGTTTGCGTCCCTTGCTACGGCGTCTTTTTAAAACTGCACGGCCATTTGGCGTTTCCATACGGGCACGAAACCCATGACGACGACGACGTTTTGTTCGGCTTGGTTGATATGTTCTTTTCATAATCTGTCCTTTCAAAAAATTCTGGAGCGGGCGAAGGGGCTCGAACCCTCGACCTCAAGCTTGGGAAGCTCGCACTCTAGCCAACTGAGCTACGCCCGCATGTACACGAGAGGCCGCAGAGTAACGCACAGAATCTCACTTTGCAAGTCTTTAGAGGAGAGCATAGATAGAATCCAGTGCTTGTTTTGTAACCGGATCATGCTGCAGTAAGCTATCGATCTTATTGCATGCATGCAAAATGGTAGAATGGTCTTTCCCTCCGAAGCTAATTCCAATCTCTCGCAGACCAATGCCCGTATGTTTGCGGATCAAGTACATAGCAACTTGACGAGGAAGAGAGATAGCCCGGGCACGCGTTGGCATCTTGAGATCTTGAGGTCGTAGCCGGTAATGCTTAGCAACAGCTGCCAGGAGCGTTTCTGGTGTGTGCGTTGACCGGATATCAAGGACATGACTGCGAAGCTCGTGCTTGGCCATATCAAGAGAAATTTCAGCACCTGTCAGGGAAGCTTGCGCTTGAAGGCGAATCAAAACGCCTTCAAGTTCACGTACATTTGAATGAATCGTACTTGCTAAGAAATGAGCAACATCATCAGGCAGATAGATATCGTCACGCTCAGCCTTGGTCTTCAAAATAGCAATACGCGTCTCAATTTCAGGCGGGCAGATGTCGGCCACAAGTCCCCATTCAAATCGTGTACGGATGCGTTCTTCAAGTCCTGCAATCTCTTTTGGTTGACGATCGGAAGTAACGACAATCTGACGCTTAGAGCTATACAAAGCATTGAAGGTATGGAAAAATTCTTCTTCACTTGTTGTTTTGCCTGCAATAAATTGGATATCGTCAATGAGGATCATATCAAAGCTATCGCGGAATTTTTGCCGGAATTGTGACATGCGCCTATGCTGCAGTGAGTCAATAAGTTCGTTCACAAAACGCTCCGCCGAAACGTAAACGACCTTTGCTGAAGGTGATGCTTGAAGGTACCGATTACCAATAGCGTGGAGCAAGTGGGTTTTACCAAGCCCTGGGGGGCTGTACAAAAACAGAGGATTGTACTGTTTTCCAGGATGCTCAGCGACTGCAACAGCTGATGCATAGGCGAACTGATTGCTTGTACCGACAACAAAATTATCAAAAAAGTACCTGCTATCAGGAATATCGTAGGCATTCTGACGTATTTCAACTCTTTCAATGCGTGTTTTGGTAGCTAAGGCTGCTTTTTTAATGACAATTGCTTCTTGCGCTTCTAAGGGCTCAAGGACGCGTGCATCGATGATGGTGCTGCAAGGGGCCCCAAGGATCTGTGTTAATGCCCGCTCAATAGATGGCTGGTAATTGCTGCGGACCCATTGGGCTGAAAATTCATTTGGGGCTTGAAGTTCAATCTTGAGGCCCTGAGAATCAACATTTGCTCCATGCCAAATCAGCGGTCGTACCCACGCTTCCATCTGCGCACGAACCTCTGTTTGTTCTAAAAGACGACACGTCGCATCCCAGTACTCATTCCAACGCTCTTCAGGTGGAGGAGGAAAATTTATCGGCCCAGTCGATAGTGTGCGTGATCCGCTTAGGGTGCCTTCTGGTAGAGTGATCATTCGGACTCATTAGTTAGCATGCATCACTTCAAGTGACAATGAGTGCTTGATGCTGCAGGATGCCGGTGCTAGTATGGCCGCCCTATGAGTCAAGATATTATTGTGATCGGCGGAGGACATGCCGGCTGTGAGGCAGCTTCAGCGGCGTCTCGCCTTGGGTGTCAAGTCACGCTGGTAACGCTCGACCCCGCACGAATTGGTGTACTGTCCTGTAACCCCGCTGTTGGGGGGTTGGCAAAAGGGCAGCTTGTGCGCGAAATAGATGCTTTAGGTGGACTCATGGGCAAAATTGCAGATGCCTGTGCTATCCAAGTAAGGCAGCTGAACTCCAGCAAAGGGCCTGCTGTTCGTGCGACAAGGATGCAGTGCGACAAATATCTTTATGCACTTAAGATGCAAGAAGCGTTGCAGGATTTCTCCATTCTCAAGGGCGAAGTTGTAGCTATCCATGTCGAGCGCGGGAGAATAACTGGCGTGAGGCTGGCTACTGGCCAGGATCTCTTTGCAAGAGCAGTTATTGTGACTGCAGGCACGTTCCTTCAGGCCCTTATGTTTACAGGGCTTGCCAGCAAGCCAGGAGGTCGCTTGGGAGACGCTGCCTCCTATGGGCTCAGCGACGCTTTGCGCGCTTATGGCATTACCCTGCGACGACTCAAAACAGGGACTCCTCCTCGACTTCATAAGGATTCTATCGATTATTCAGTCATAGAAAGACAATCAGGCGATAGTGACCCCCGGCCCTTTTCTTTTACAGCAGCTCGTGACTTCCCGCATCTGCCACAGATTGATTGCTTCATTACCTATACCAATAAAAAAACCCATGAGATCATTGCACAGAATTTGGATTTATCTCCCATGTTTCAAGGCATGATCCAAGGTAAGGGGCCGAGATACTGTCCCTCGATTGAAGACAAGGTGCATCGTTTTGCGGAGAAAGATCGGCACCAGATTTTTTTAGAGCCCGAAGGGCTGACGACGGATGAAGTTTATGCTAACGGGATCTCGACAAGTTTGCCCCAGCATGTTCAAGAGGCTTTTGTGCATTCTATCAAAGGTTTAGAAAATGCGCAGTTTCTCAAATATGGGTATGCAGTTGAGTACGATGCCATCGATCCTCGCGAGCTGCATCTGACGCTGGAATCACGATCTATTCAGGGGCTTTTCTTTGCAGGGCAGGTCAATGGTACTTCTGGTTATGAAGAGGCCGGTGCACAGGGGCTTGTTGCTGGTATGAATGCAGGGCTCGGGGTTCAAGATAAGGAACCATGGGTTATTCGGCGAGATGAGGCCTATATTGGGGTTCTGATTGATGATCTGGTGACCAAAGGTTGTGATGAGCCGTACCGGATGTTTTCTTCCCGTGCAGAGTTCCGTCTGCTTTTGCGAGAAGACAATGCTGATATGCGACTGTCAGACAAAGCCCATGTATTAGGGCTTTTGTCCCCTTCTCATAGTGATCGGTTTCAGCAAAAAAAAGACGACCTTGCTCGGCTCAAACAGCTGCTTGATGGGGCGCGTATTTCTTTACCTGGAGAATCCCTTTCTGCAAGTGTGTATCTACGTCGACCTGAAGTAAGCATCAGGGACCTCTCTTTGCCTGATATGCCAACAGCTGATGTGATGGAAGCTGTAGAAATTGCGATTAAATATGAAGGTTACATTCGCCGTGAACTTGAGCTTATGCAGGGTATGCGGCAACAAGAAGGTCTTGTGATTCCTCTCACGCTTAACTTTGAGCGTATTGCAGGCTTGTCGCATGAAATCCAGGAGCGGCTTCGCGTGTGGCGCCCAGATACACTTGGACAGCTTTCCCGGCTCCCTGGCGTGACGCCAGCAGCGGTTGCAAGCGTTCTTATTCACATGAAAGTACATTATGAAAACTTATTTTGAACCTTATACAGAGTATTTTGATGAACCGATCGCTCAGGTCGTTGAGCGTGTGGAGCATTTTTACCGCCTCATGCTTGAAGCAAATAAGCATCAGAACCTGACACGTCTTGTAACGCCAGATCAATTCATTCAGGGGCATTTGGAGGATGTTTTTGCATTGCTCAGGACAAAATGGCTACCCGCCTCACTGGCTGATATTGGGTCAGGAGTAGGTGTTCCTGGTCTTTTGGCTGCAGCACTTAAGCCCTCTATTGCATGGACGCTTATTGAGTCAGAGAAAAGGAAGGCCCAGTACTTAGCTGAAACTGCGGAAGCGCTTGGGCTTAAGGTCACAGTAATCGCAGAACGCGCAGAGAATGCGCTTAAGCAGCACCCCCATGACACTCTTATCGCTAGGGCCGTCAGTCCTGCTACCCGTATGCTTCGTATGCTTAAGTCTTGTTCATGGAGTACTTTGATCCTGTATCAAGGCCCCAGTTGGGCCGCAGAGCGAGAGAAATTACAAGGAATCTCGCATATTGATGAATTTCGCTATACAGTGGGGTCTCCTATCAAGGAGCGTATTCTAGTTCGACTAGTTCCACGTGGAACATCTTTATGATACAGATCATCCTCGAGGAGGACCAATATGGGCAGGATAATAGCGGTGACAAACCAAAAAGGTGGAGTTGGTAAAACAACAACCACAGTGAATCTCGCAGCATCGCTTGCGGTTGCAGAGAAAAGGACGCTCGTGCTTGATTTTGATCCTCAGGGGAATGCAAGTTCGGCATTGGGGGTCGATCGCAACAGCCTGGGTGATGAGACCGTATACCAAGCACTTATTGGTCAGATGCGATTGTCGCAGGTTATTCGACCAACGGAGATTGACTGTCTTTTTGTGGCACCGGCCACAGGAGATCTTGCGGGTGCAGAAATTGAGCTTGTTGGGGCTTTTGCTCGTGAGGCAAAGCTTCGGATGCTTCTCGCTGAGGTGCAAGATCAGTATGACTATATCTTCATTGATTGCCCTCCATCCTTGGGCCTTTTGACGATCAATGCACTGACAGCCGCTCAAAGTTTTCTTGTTCCTCTGCAATGTGAGTACTTTGCACTCGAAGGACTAGGTCAGCTGCTGAAGACAGTAGGGCTTATTAAGCAAAATTTGAATCCCAGTCTCGTGCATGAGGGCATTGTTCTGACTATGTTTGATGGTCGTAATAATCTGGCACATGAGGTGGTGAAAGAAGTTCGATCTCATTTTAAGGACTATGTGTTTCAGACTATCGTGCCACGCAATGTACGTCTCAGTGAGTGCTCGAGTTTTGGCAAGCCTATCATACTCTATGATATTGATTCTAAAGGCGCCCTTGCTTATGTGAATTTAGCAAAAGAGGTGCTGCAACGTGACCAACAGCCGGAATTTATCCAGGGAGAACAAACAGTATGAAGGAAGTGAAAACAGTTCTGGGAAAAGGGCTTGCCTCGCTCCTGCCTGAAGATTCAAGTCGTGATCGCCATATGGGTATCAGTATGCTCCGTGTGCAAGATATTAGAGAAAACGCCTACCAGCCACGGCGTGATTTTGATGAGACAGCGATTCAGGAGCTTGCGGCATCTATTAAGGCAAGTGGGATTATCCAGCCATTGGTTGTCCGTAAGACGGCAACCGGCTATGAATTGATTGCAGGTGAGCGTCGATTGCGTGCTGCAAAGATTGCAGGACTGACGCAGGTTCCTATTGTTATTCGGCGGACAACAGATAAAGAAGCATTAGAACTCGCACTTATTGAGAATATTCAAAGGCAAGATTTAAACTGCGTGGATGAGGCTCGCGCGTATATGCAGTTGATGACTGAGTTTCAGATGACACAGGAAGAGGTAGCAGAGCGTGTCGGCAAAGATCGATCCTCTATCGCCAATCATCTTCGTGTTCTGAGATTGCCAGAACCGATTTTGGAGGATCTCCAAAAAGGCATTTTGACCTTTGGGCATGCAAAAGTTTTGGTTGCCCTCGAGAGTCCTGAGAAAAAAATGCGTCTTCGCGATCTTATTATTACGGAAAAACTCAGTGTTCGGCAGGCTGAACTTTTGATCCAACAGATGAAAGAGCCTGAAAAACCCGCTGTTCCTACACCACGGACGCCACTTGCCACAAGACTCAAGAATCTTGCACTTGAAATTTCGCGTCAAGTAGGTACCAAGGTGGATATCCAGGGTAACGATACCCGGGGTAAATTTGTTATTCATTATACAACACGAGCAGATTTCGATCGTATTCTTGCCGTGATTAAGGAGGGTCAATCATGAAGGGTCTTTCTGGAATGCCAGCTACTGATACGTGTGTGACAGCTGTCATTGAGCAGGGATGTGAATTTGTTGGAAAGCTTTCGTTTTACGGCACAGTCCGTATTGGCGGCGTTTTCCGTGGTCAAGTTATTACACCAGATACATTGATTATTACTGAAGGCGCTCGCGTGGAAGCAGAAATTGACGCAGGCGTTGTTATTGTTAGTGGCGAGGTGTCTGGAAGCATTCGAGCTACTCACCGCGTTGAGATTTATAAGCCGGCTGTTTTTCGTGGAGACATACTGACCCCTAGTTTGAGCGTTGAGGATGGCGTTCTATTTGAGGGAAGTAGTAAAATGGTCCACGTTGTGTGACGTCAGCTGCTTGTTTGAGATTTCTACTAAAAGACAAGTAGCGACCTTATGATGCGAAAGAGGGTTGGTGTTACGGTGTGGATCGGGGAGAAAGTAAATGATGTATATGCGCAATAAAGTGTCACCCATACGTAGCGTGACGCGAAGTATTGTATTGCTAGTCCTCTTTTCTAGGTTCTCTGCACATGCGACTTCAGTTACGTTGCCGTATAGTTTTACAGCAGGGAGTCCTATATCAGCGAGTCAGATGATGGGGAACTTCGTGTGCCGTAGTCTCACATAAGAAGGAGCTAGAAATGAGCAACTAACGATGTGGACAAGCTATGGGAAAGATGAGGGTGGGCCCCTCGGACTCGGCGTACAGGCGCAGGGTTCAAACCACTTCAAGGTGCAGCAGTTAAGA
>CAIUGE010000003.1 GCA_903898645.1 Oligoflexia bacterium
ACGGGTATTCGCACGTTGGATCAGCCTTCGTTGGACCAAAAAGCGAAGGAGCTTCAGCAAGACCCAGGGTATCAGGCTTCTAATGCTGATATGGGCATGGGAACGACAGGAGATGCTCCGGTTGGTCCAGCGGCGGACATCGGGTCTGCTGCTGGTTATTCGTTTCGTAAGGTGATCGAGCCTTCGGCTAGTGATACGATGGACGACGTCAGAGCAGGGACCTCTGGTTCAAGCGCTAGTGAAGTTCAAGGAAAGGTTACAGGACCTAAGGCCGAAGAAGGAGGGGGTCGACTTAAAGTCATGAAACCGATACAAGAAGCTGCTGGAACATCACACACTACAATTAAGGTTGACCCAAAAACTGGCAAGGTTTCAAATTATGAAACCTGGGAACCAAATCCACAGAACCCAACGGGTTATGATTCTCAGAAACGAGTTGATACGCAGCACGCTAAACCACATAGTCATAATGGTGTCGAAACGCCCCATGTTCACGAAAAGGGAGTCAAAAATCCTCGTCCAGCTGATGCCTCAGAACTACCTAAATAGTGAAAGAAAAATAAAATGGATAACACTAAATTAGACCTAACTCAGGATGTTTTTACAGATGAATCATTTGAAAGTATGGGGTGGCATGACTGCAAAATCCACTCGATCGCTTTTTTCCCGGAGAAGTATGAGATCGCTTTTGACGTCGACTTTATCCTAGAATGGGTGAAACCAAGTTTAAATGAGACTCACTTCAATCTCTTGATAGCTCCCGCTACTTTAGTTTTTCACAATGTAAACGAAGCAAAGTTTGATTTGGAGCCATTTACTGGTGTAAATATTGATTTAGTTACAAAATATAATTCCAGACAGCCAAAGAATTTAGCCTACCTTAATCAGAAAAAGGCTGAATGGCAGTGGCACATCGAGTGCAGAGAAGGCGAAATAAGTTTCTACTCGGTTGGGTTTTCTATGTTTTTGAGAAAACCCCCTGAAATCTATCCTAGCGGCTTTCCTACGTCTGAAGAACGAGGAGGGATTTCATTCGTAAGACAGTCATACGCCAGCAACTCTCCATAAAAGCGCATCATGTCCTCTCAGGATATGCATTTTATTTGATGGACATATGTTGTCGCTTTTTGATGGCGCACCTATACGAATACGAGTCGTCCCACTTCTTCCCTATTTTGGTAGGGCTGTAGACCAGATTGGTTTTGTGAGTGACTCCAATACGAGATAGCCCCTCTGTGAACTCAAGTGGATATCATGGCTGATCCATTGTCACTCGCGAGAGCGCGAAGTTCTCAGTTTTTGAGTGCTTGCACGAACCCATAATCAACGAACGCACATCTTGCTGCCGATCACACTGTCTGTGTAAAGATACATCATTTGCCACCGCCTCCGACTAGTACTCTAACACCCCTCTTTCTCACATCAAGCCACGAACAAAGGAATCCTTATAAAAATACGTCATCCACGACGCGGCACTCAGAGCGCCTCAGATACTGACGTAACCCTGAATAAATCTATAATAGAATTTCTTTTCCGAAGCTCCAAAAAGCACACTCACCTTGTGTTCATTGCCACTACCCTCAACATGCTTGATCGTGCCACGATCAAAGGACGGGTGCTGAACGATTGAACCAATAAGCGTTGACTGCGACTGAGCAACTGGAGATGCTGATGGCTCGACCGCACCCTTTCATTCCCGCCATTTACCAAAGGAGTCGATCTCGCCTGTGGCCAAGATCTTGGAACAGCTGCAGCAAATGCTGGAATTCAGTTTCTTGGGCAAGTTGCTGGGGGTATTGCAGCAAATGAAATAGGGCAGATGAATGACCGTGTTTTGCATAAAGTAGCCCACGGCGTCTCAGCTGCAGCTATGAGCGCAGGCTGCGCTGCCTTAGCAGATAGAGATGTAGCAGTCGCTGCAGCAGC
>CAIUGE010000004.1 GCA_903898645.1 Oligoflexia bacterium
ATTTTTACTTGCTTTTTTCCGTCTAACCGTGTCTTCTCTCATCTTGTAGCTCCTTTTTTTGATTTACTATCAAACCTGGAATACTCCAGGGGGAGCTACTTTTCAAACTTTAGCTTCAACTAGATTTGGGACATCCTCTGAGGCTGAGGGGGATGATGTATGTTTTCTGGAGGCATATGAGCGAAAAAAGTATTTAGCTTGATTCTGTGAGGGTCAAGTGGCATGGTGCTAGGTAGGGGGTGGATTGAAAATGGTGTCTATTCTTAAAGAATCAAAAATATGCGTATATTAGTATCGTTCTACTTTTTTTTTGCATTCTTGGCCCATGCGACCTCAGTTACCTTGCCTTATAGTTTTACGGCCGGGAGTCCGATATCTGCGAGCCAGATGATGGGTAATTTTGCATCTATCACAAGCGCTCTTTCAAGCACGGTGAGTAGTCCTTGGGTAGCGAGTTCTTCGAATATTTATTTTAATACCGGGTCAGTTGGGGTTGGGAGTTCGGCGCCTGCGTATAAACTTGATGTTGGCGGCAGCATGCAGTATGCAGGTTCGCTCTATAACACAGGAGTGTTGCAGCCACTTGTTGTTGCTAGTAATTTTACGAGTACGTCTTCGTTGACAATCTCTGTTAGTAATTTAAATACAGGCACCTATTCGGTTGCAAATATAAAACTGAATATGTATCCTTCAGTGTCTAGTGGCGTGATACTCTATTTGCAGACAATTTCGACTTTGGGCGTTGTTGCTGCATTAAGTGAATATAATATGATCTCTGTCGTTCCGTCTGGAGCGACCTATTCGTCGACAGGAGGGGCGCAAAATATTCTCACAACCGCGCTCGAGAACGTCGGTGGAGGGTGGGATATCGTTCTTTATAATCCAGCTCCTGGGGTATCTATTGCTCGGACGCATACTCGTATCCAGGGTGTTTTTTGTTATGCTGGCCTTGGCGCGACCCGTGTTGACGCATCTGGTTTTGCAACATCCCCTGCGGGCGTTATTGTGTACCCAGCAAGCGGTACCTTGACTGGGCACTATTCTGTCACTTACTACCCTTAAATCGTTTGGGATTAAGGACATTTTTTTACGGATTGGGTCTTGGGTTCTGCTCAATCATTTCAAGAAGAGATATTCTTCTGCACCGCATCCAGTTAGTTGAATGACGTGGAAAGGACTAGAGATGGATCGCACGTTTATGGATCCCTAGAGCGGCTTCTTTGATGGCCTCGGAAAGTGTTGGGTGACCATGCGACATACGCGCTATATCTTCAGAGGTGCCGCCAAATTCAAGGATTGTGACAGCCTCGGCAATCAGGTCGCTTGCACGAGGTCCGATGATGTGGACGCCAAGGACGCGATCTGTGGATGCATGGGTAAGGATTTTGACAAAACCATCTGTTTCTTCCATTGCCTTTGCACGGCCATTGGCAATGAATGGGAATTGGGCGCTTTTGTAGGGAGTGTCTTTAAGCTCTTCTTCGGTTTTGCCAACGCTGGCTAATTCTGGCCAGGTATAGATCACACTGGGAATAGCATTATAATTCACATGGCCTGCTTGGCCTTGCATGCACTCAACAGCAGCTGTGCCTTCTTCTTCAGCTTTATGAGCAAGCATGGGGCCTTGGATCACATCCCCGATGGCGTAGATGCCAGGCGTTGTGGTTTCGTAGTGCTTGTTGACAGGGATTCTGCCTCTTTCGTCAAGTGCTATGGAGTAGGCTGCAAGATTGAGGTTGCCTGTAAATGGCCGTCTGCCAGTTGCAATAAGGATTTTATCTGCGTCAATTGTAAGGGTTTCGGTGCCGCGGGTTGCAATGACTGCATCTTTCGTGGCGCCTGTGACTTTGGCGTTCAGCTCAAAACGCATTCCTTGCTTAGCGAGTATTTTCTGCAGTGCCAAGGAGGCTGAGGCATCGGCATAGCTGCAGATGCGCTCATTGTACTCAACAACGGTCACTTCTGCTCCTAAACGGAGCCATACAGAGCCAAGTTCAAGGCCAATGGCGCCTCCGCCGATAACAGCGAGTTTTTTTGGCACTTGGGTAAATTCTAGTGCTTCTGTCGAAGAGACAATGCGGATCCCATCATAGGGGAGTGAGGGTAATGGGGTCGGCTCACTGCCAGTTGCAATAAGAACGCGTGTGGCAGTTAGTGTTTCGCTCCCACTACGCACTTGATGCAGATTGTCTTTTTTTCCAAGCAGGGAGGCTTCTCCATGCATGATTGTAATTTTGTTCTTTTTGAGGAGGCTTGCGACTCCTTGGACGAGTCCTTGTACCACTTTCGTTTTGCGTGCCTGCATACGTTCGAGGTCGAGTTGTACGCCAGAGACATCGATGCCATGAATTTTGAGAGATGCAAGCTGTGCATAATGCTCACTAGAATCAAGAAGGGCTTTGGAGGGAATGCATCCTATGTTGAGACAGGTGCCTCCAAAGGTTGCTCTTTTTTCTAAACAAGCTACTTTCATTCCAAGTTGTGCGGCACGGATTGCTGCAACATAACCACCTGGTCCCCCACCAATCACAATGAGATCAAAGTTCATTTTCTATTCCTTCGAGTTTTTCTAAATAATCTTTTACCAAGATAAGGAACGTTACGGCTTCTTTGCCGTCAATCATGCGGTGATCATAGGAAAGGGCAATATACATCATAGGGCGAATAACAACTTCCCCATTGCGTGCCACAGGACGTTCTTGGATAGTATGCATCCCTAAGATCCCACTTTGGGGAGGATTCAGTATAGGTGTTGAAAGGAGGGATCCGTAAACGCCACCATTGGAAATCGTGAATGTGCCACCTGACATGTCGCGGATGGAGAGCTTTTTATCACGTGCTTTTTGCGCCATGCCTGCAATAGCTTTTTCTAGTTCAACAAAACTCATGGTATCAGCATGACGAATAACGGGGACAACGAGTCCGCGATCTGTTCCAACAGCTATGCCAAGATCGACATTTTTATTGGAGACAATGTCGCGTCCATCGATAAACGAGTTCACTGCTGGAATTTGCTTGAGTGCCAAAACACAGGCGCGTGAAAAAAATGACATAAAACTGAGGGCAACTCCATTTTTTGCTTTAAAGCTTTCCTTGTGGGCGCTGCGTACTTGCATGACATGCGACATATCAATTTCATTGAATGTTGTCAGAATGGCAGCTGTCTGCTGGGCCATCAAAAGGCGTTCTGCAATTTTTAAGCGAATGCCACTCATTGGTGTGCGGCTGCTTGTCGGACTCTTGGGGGTCTCTTGTTGTTTGACTTGATCAAAGTCAGATGGAGTAACGCGGCCATCTTTACCGGATCCTGTCATGGTTGTTAGATCAATGCTGCGTTCAGTTGCAATCTTGCGAGCGGCAGGCCCTGCTTGAGGTGGTTCGTGCGTTTGAACGGGTGCTGGTGTTGTCGCCGCGGCTACTACGCCTTCAGCAATTTCTCCGATAGGGGCCCCAACTGGAACGCGGGCTGATTCTGGTTGTAGAGTTGTGAGGACTCCTGATACTTCGGCAACAATCTCGACACTTGCTTTGTCAGATTCAATTTCGAGTAGGACGTCACCAGCACGAACAGTATCTCCAGTTTTCTTATGCCATTTTAAAATACTGACTTCCGTAATGGATTCTCCAACGCTTGGCGCTACAACTTTCATACGACCCCCTCTGACCAAAGTGTTTTTACGATATGCTCTTGCTGAAGTTCGTGCATTTTATGAGATCCAACAGCAGGCGATGCCCCTATGTCACGTCCACAGTACGTGATTCCAGGTAGATGCTGAGATACAAACTGCCAGGCTCCCATATTTTGTGGTTCTTCCTGTACCCATACCAGCTTTTTTGCACGTGGGTAAAGTGCCAATATGGTATCTAGTGCCTTTTTTGGCCAAGGGTAGAGCTGTTCGATCCGGATGAGTGCAAGATTTGTTTCTGTAGGGCGTTGCGCCAGGAGATCATAGTAGACCTTGCCCGAGCAGAGCGCGATACGTGTAGCGTCTTTGTTCTTGTCGTCAATTACCAGTTGGAGCGGTGCTTCTAAATCTGCCAATTTGGAGACAGCCTGAGGATGTCGTAGGAGACTTTTTGGTGAAATAATAATGAGGGGTCTGCGGTAGTGGCTAAGAGCTTGACGCCGGAGGATATGAAATATCTGTGCAGGGGTTGATGGTACACAAATAGCCATATTGCCGCGACCTGCAAGCTGGAGGTAGCGTTCAAGGCGAGCACTTGAGTGCTCAGGTCCTTGACCTTCATAGCCATGAGGTAAGAGAAGCGTCACGCCGCTCATGCGCTGCCATTTAGATGCGCTTGCTGAGATGAATTGATCAATAATGACCTGAGCTCCGTTCGCAAAATCGCCAAACTGTGCCTCCCAAATTGTTAAGGTCTTGGGATCAGCAAGGGAATAGCCATATTCAAAGCCTAAAACCCCTGTTTCAGAAAGAGGGCTGTTGAAGAGAGAAAATCGGCCTAGCTCACTGAGGGGACTGTACTGCATGTCAGTGACCGCATCGGTGAGCATCGCGTGTCTGTGGGAAAATGTACCGCGGCCAACGTCTTGGCCAGAAAGACGTACGGGCGTGCCACTTTCTAAGAGACTGGCGAATGCCAAAGTTTCAGCGTTTCCCCAATCAATACCATGACCATCGCGAAGAGCCTTGATGCGCCCTTCAAAAAAACGTTCCAGTTTTGGATGGAGATGGAATGAAGAAGGAATTTTTGTGATCTTTTCGCCAAGTGTAAGCAACTGTGATTGAAGTACTCCTGTTGTGCAGGGCACATCTGCATATTCGTCAATGGGAGGGCGCTCGAATGCAGTCCATGCACCTTGCATAGATTGAATGTGCAGTTCGTAGGGCGTTGTCAGGGCGCGTAATCTTTGCTGGGCTGATATGAGCTCTTCTGTGCGTTCGGCAAGAAAGGTGTTGTTGCTATGCACGCCTCTTTTTTCTAAAAGTTCACTGTAGACGAAAAAAGGCGATTTATGGTCCTTGATTTTTACGTAGAGTCCAGGCTGCGTAAATGTTGGTTCGTCACCCTCGTTATGTCCATGCCGGCGGTAGCACACGATTTCAATCACAACGTCTTTTTTGAAACGCTGCCGGTATTTGGCTGCAATCTGTGCACATCGGGCAAGTTCTTCTGGATTGTCTCCGTTGATATGAAAAATCGGGATTTCAAGCATTTTTGCAAGATCTGTTGAGTACCGTGTTCCGCGAGAATCAGATGGATTTGTTGTAAAGCCAATTTGGTTATTGACGACAATATGGATAGTGCCACCTGTACTGTAACCACGCACACCAGCAAGAGCAAGCGTTTCGAAGCAAACACCCTGGCCAGCAAAAGCCGCATCTCCATGCACGAGGATGGGGGCAACGCGTGATGCGTCAGATTGATCCTGTTTTGCGCGAGCAATTCCTTCCACAACAGGGTTAACGAATTCTAGATGGCTTGGATTCGATGCCAAAGAAAGGTGGATTTTTTTGCCATTGATTTCTTTGTCCGTGGAATACCCCATGTGGTATTTTACATCGCCTTCACTATTGCCCGCCAAATGAGCTTTGCCTTCAAATTCAGCAAAGATAGAGGCAGGATCCTTTCCGAAAACTTCCGTCAGGACAGTGAGTCGGCCACGATGTGCCATGCCCATGATAAAGGTATCAACACCAAGTGATGCGCCAGTTTGAAAAAGTGCGTCGAGGACGACAAGGAGGCCGTCGCCTCCTTCAATAGAAAATCGTTTTTGCGCCACATAGCGTGTATGGAGAAATTTTTCAAAGGCCTCAGCTCCTGCGAGGATTTTAAGGATAGCAAGGCATGCCTGAGGAGATGGTGTTTCTTTTTTCTCAAAGAGTTCTTCGATAAATGTTCGCTCGCTTGGCTCAAGAATATGCATGTACTCGAGACCTGTATTGCCGGCATAGATTTCATGCATACGGTCAAATAAAGCCTTATTGTTCTGCTGGAGCCCCTCAAAAAGAGGATGTGGTTCCGGCTTTTTAAGCGGGTTGGTTGATGCAATCAGATGCCCGTAGCTTCGGAATTGATCTTGGGTTTTGGTATCTTGAGGCGCATTTGTTGACGCCATAGACATGCCGTCAAAAAAGTACTGCCACGAGGGGTCTATTGCATCTGGATCAGTGCTATAGAGTGAGGCGAGCTCTTCTAGGTAGCTCACATGATCTGTTTGTAAATAGGTACGTGTTTCCAAGGTCAAAACCCTCGATCTTTCTTTCGTTGCGTCTTCTTATCTTACCACAAATTGGTAAAAATTCTAGGCTTTAGAACGACAGACCTTGAGTCACAAGCTGAAAAAAAACATCTAATTGGCCTGCATAGCCCCCGCCATAATGGCATTCTGTTGAAGCAGAAACTGGTATCGTGAGGATTTGGGTATCAAGTCTGATGCCTCCTCCTGTACTCGGCAAAAAGAGATTGTCCATATACCCTATATCGAGAAATGTAAAAGCAGAAAGGTTCTGTATAAAAAAGGGCACTCCTGAGCTCCCACGGAAAACAGGTAGGAGGGGTAATGATAGATTCCATGAGAGGATGCCGGCAAATGAACTTGTAAAAAGAATTCCTGGGTAACCACGGATCCCAAGAATATTGAGCGAATCTGGGGTGAGAGAGTTTAGGACGCTTTGGGGTGATCGTCCCTGTACCTGCACCATGGTAAGTGGATTTTGTGTTGGTTGACTGACAAAAGAGCCTTTGAGTGTAGGGGCTAAAATAAGGTGCTGCATAAGGCGAAAAGGGTGTTGGAGTAAGCCCATAAACTTTTGGCCCGTTGCGGAGCCAATGAATTGACGTATGCCTAGAAATGCAAAAGAGCCTGCTTCGGTGGTGACGGCATAGTTTGAGACCTCACTTGAGTTAAAAACTGCTGTCAGGTCAAATGAGCTGGTGAGCGCTGTTTGCGCTACAAGAGTCTGTGGAGCATACCGCCACTGCCTTTGGACATTTACTGTCGTTGCAAGGTTCAGGGAGTGGTACATGGATAGCCAGCTTCGACTTGTGGTGAGAGACAGGGTGCCGAGTCGATCAATGGCGGTATCCGAGCCAAGTGTCATGAGGTTTGCTGATCCTAAAAGAGCATAGTTCCCTAAACGCATTTGGCTACTACCTGTCACATCGAAAAAACGCGTTCCTGTGTTATAGGCAGCGCCTGCAAAAATGTTTCGTGTATTGAGCTGATCAAAGCTTATGAATTCACCGCCAAATGTTACGCCTTTTGCATCAGCCATCAGGAGTGGTCCATAGGCTCGTGGGATGAGATCAGGGCTGTAGTCGGTTCGAATAGATGGGTAGGTTTTAGTTGACGTAAATGGCACTTGCAGAATAGGTAAGGGCTCAAGATGTGAGTCAGAAAGATCATTGCGCATTTTGAGGACGCCAAGGTTCCAGCCATAAGAGTGGAGATGACTGACAAGTATTTCATCACTATCGGGTACTATTTGGGGATAGCAAATGCTGCCAGCAATGGTCGTGACACGTTGCGTCACCCCATTGTGGTAACGGTACAGATTATGGGCGCCATTTTTATTCGAAATTGTTAGAATATCGCCATTTTTGAGGATCTGCGGTGTTTCATTGAGGGAACCGTCTGCTATAACGACGCTAGCATCACCCACGGGTCTGCCGTCTTTATCTAGCGTGAGCTCATAGATATCAGATTGTATTGCTTGATCTTTATGTACAGCAAAGACAAGGCGTCGACCGTCTAAGGAGAGTCTTGGGTTCATAGCCTGGCTGAGTAGTCCAGGTGAGTAGATATTCTCGATATTGCTGATGCTCGTGCCATGGAGCGTTGCACGAGCAATGCTTGCTTGGCCGAGTTCTGTATGGACAAAGATGACAAATTTTCCTGAAGGGTCAACGTCGGGATCTTTGGCACGTTCGTTTTCTGTGAGCCAGGTTCTTTGGTGGGTTTTTATGTCGATAATTTCAAGGTCCGAATAGGTATCAAAGAGGTTTGTCCGTCTCAGTTCGCTGCAGATCACATAGTTGCTGTCAGGCGTGAATGCGAGGCTGGTACCAGAGGCTTTGTCATTGATCCAGATAGGCGCACCAAGTTCTAGAGGTTCTTTCTTAATAATAGGCGCAAGCATCAGTGCATTACGTTTATGTCCTGATGTTTGATTCCAGGCTATCCATGCGCCGTTTGGAGATACGCGTGCGCCTTGAATGACTATGCTTTCAGCGCGATTGTTGACAAAAAATTCACGTACTTCAGTCACTGGTCCAAGTTTTACGTCATCTTCTTGGGTTCTTTTAATGGCGTTTTTTGTGTAGCGCTCCCATAAAGTATCGAGAGACTCGTTTTGGAAAAGATGGTAGTTACGACCAATAAGAAAGGGCATTTGGCCCGAGGAGAAGAGGTTCCAGCTTTTAAGGTGATCCAAATCTCCCATATCACGCATGAGGAAATAGCCAAAAATATAGTGCAAATCCCCAAAGGGAAAGCTTGGCATGGACGGGGGTCCGAGCATATCGAGTGTGACCGCATCGTGTTCAAAGGCATGCTCGTGGACCATTTGACGCTCTATTGCATGATAGTAGGTTGATCGCCCGCGCCCACCTAAGCTGAATGCAGTTTCATTGACGACAGCTATACCCTCAAGCATCCATGGAGGGAGGTAGCTATTAGGTAAGATAAGATCACCAAAGATGGTGCGCATGCTGTCGAAAAGGGGGCTTGTCGTGTCCATATTCACGAAATGGGTATACTCGTGCAGTGCAAGCAGTCGTAAATACTGGTCGTAGTTGCCAATGCCGCTAGCATTGTCGGGTGGCACCATCCAAAGAATGATGCCGAAGCCTGCAATTGCTGAGGTGAGTCCATTGGCAGCATCGGAATTATCAAGCAGGAGAATGCGGGTCCGTTTGGCGGGCGTCCATCCTAGACTTTGGGTGAGGAGGAGGTGGGCCTCTTCTAAGTAGTTTGCTATGCGAGGAGCGAGGCTCTCGATAGAGTCTGGATAGGTGACAAGGAAGTGATCACTTATTCGTGTTTGCCATCTGAGCGATGGATTAATGCCATATGGATCAACCCGGGCAAAAGGATTACCAGTTGTCAGGGGACCGCTGAACGCATGGAATGCAAGTAAAAGCCCCCACATCTATTAAGGATGACATAGCTTAGGGTCATTGCAAATGAGTTTTGCGTACAAGAGCCAAGCCAATCCAATCTCCATTTTTTTGACAGCTTGATGTGACGGTGCCTATTTTTTCACCGTTACTGAGATACGGGTCGCCTGGCTGAGGCATAGGCTCTATGCCAGAGATAGAGATAAGACGTCGTGCAGGAGATCCTCCTGAACGGATTCTTTCGATAACTTCTTGCCCTGGATAACAGCCTTTATGTTCAGGAATGAAGCAGTCAATTTCAAGAGGGTTTGCGGCGTGGATCATTTCTTGAATGCCTGGCTTGTGCGCTGCAATACGAGTAAAATTGTCTTCCTCGTGCTGGATTGGGGTACTTGTCAGCGTGATTGATTCCTGGAATTTGAGTGATTCTAAAAGTGGAGCAAGACTCCAGTGGGGATGGGAGAGGAGCTCTACTTTGAGATCAGACCATGCCATAACTGAAAAAAAGGCACGTATCTTCCCCTGTGCTGACAGGAGGAATCCTTCGGTCTGGTCTGTGCGTGTATCCAGTGTCGTCAGGCGATGAAGAAAATCTTTGATTTCACCTTTTTTTGTGCTTTCAAGACAGATCAGTTCCATGCGGCGCTCCTTGTCAGAACAGGCATTATCGTATAAAATGGGTCTTTTTGAAACTTTTTTGGAGGATTATGTATGAAAACTCAGTACGTGCGCGACATCAAAGATCGTGATGAGGTTAATTCCTGTTTTTTAGTCAAGCATAGTGCTTTGGCAACTGGCAAAAATGGAAAACCCTATATGAACCTGATCCTCACTGACAGCTCAGGCGATCTGGAAGCACGTATTTGGGATGACGTTGTCAGTGCCTCAGGGCAGGTTGTGAAAGAGGCGTATGTGCGAGTGCAGGGCAGGTGCCAGCTCTTTCAAAGCCGCAGACAGCTTGTGATTAAGTCTATCGACATCGTGCGTGAAGATGCCATTGATCCTAAGGATTACCAGCCCAAAGGAGTGTGTGATGTGGAAGCGCTCTATACAACGCTTTGCCAAATGGTTGAGAGCATGGAGGATCCTGACTACCGAGCATTAGCTCGTGCAGTGCTGATTGATGACATTGAAATTGTAACGCTGCTGAAGAAAGCCCCTGCTGCTAAGACGATCCATCATGCGTATGCTGGAGGCTTGATCGAGCATATCGTTTCAGTGACGCAGCTTGCACATATGGTTTGTATGCACTATGGGCCTAAAGTGCACCGTGACCTAGTCTATTTAGGTGCATTTCTGCATGATATTGGGAAGATTTGGGAACTTGGCGGTGAGCGTGTGACTGAGTACACAGATATTGGTCGGTTTATTGGTCATTTGACCATGGGTGTTGAGCTTGTGACAGCCAAAGTGCGTCTTATTGAAGAAGCGACTGGTAGACCATTTCCTCAGGACAAGATCCTTTTTGTCAAACACGTTTTACTCGCGCACCACGGTGAGCTTGAATATGGCTCGCCAAAAGAGCCCCAGATGCTTGAGGCCATTATTGTGCACATGGTGGATGATCTTGATTCTAAAGTGAATACTATTTCCCGTTGGATTGAACAGGACCAATCGCTTGGCTCCTGGACGCAGCTGCATCGTTCGATGAATCGGTATTTCTATAAAGCTGCTTGGACAACTGAGGCGCTTTAGTGACACGCATTCTAAATGCGCTTGTTTTTTCTATCATTGCGTGCAAAAAATTTATGATAGGCTTTTTGAGGCGGGGGGCTTTCTGTGGCTTGAAGGTCGAAGTCCGTGTTTGGCGATTGAGTTTTTATTGTCAGGAAAGTGATTAAAATCGCAATACATTTTTTCATTTTAAACTCACTTTAAGGCTAAGTAGGATTAAGGTTATTGATTTCTTCTGTAGACCAAGCTCTAACGTCGCGTAAGAATGTGCTGGTTTCATTATGATTTCTGTCGAGTATTAAAATCATGGAGGCCCACGCCTCCTTTATGCCGGTCGTCTTGAAGTCTTCTTGATTTTGTGCTGATATGATTTGTTGGTGAAGTTGATTGAAATGTAAAATGGCTGAGCAATATGAAACTCAATGCAAACTTGAACAAGTGAGTTATTTTTTATTTTCTCAATATTAAATCTATTTTAGAAATATCTTTGAAGAAGATCTATCCGTGACAGACGTAGAGTCGAGCTCAGTGCAACTGTGTGAGGCATGATGAGTGCATTTTTTCAGCGAGGCTGGAGAGATTGGAGCAGCATGCATATGGTCACTTAGCGTCAGAGCTTGTGAAAAAGTGTCTTGGTATTCGTGCAAGTAACTTCATTGATAGTGCTGAGAGTGCAGTTGCGTATTTCGGCTAGTGTCTTTGCGGTATGCGTGACCATGGCGGGGCGACATTTCTTGCCACGAAAGGGGACGGGCGCAAGATAGGGTGCATCTGTTTCTACTAGGAGTCTGTCGAGGGGACACATGCGGGCAGCATCCCGGACAAGCTCAGCATTTTTAAATGTGAGGATGCCTGAAAATGATAGGTAAAAGCCGAGGTCAAGGCAGGCACGGCCAAATGTGAGGGAGCCTGTAAAGCAGTGGATCACGCCTGGGGGAGAAGAGCATTTTTGTGCGTATACTGTCAGATGCTCAAGGAGAGCTGTTTCTTCATCACGGCTATGGATAATCACTGGTAGTTGAAGGCTGAGCGCGAGGTCAAGCTGGAGCGCAAGGTTATGGCGCTGGACGACTGTCTCTTTCTGGCGGTAGCTATCGAGTCCAATTTCGCCGACGGCAATAGCATTTTGAAGGGCGTGCCGCATGCTTGTTATATCGCTGTCAGTGAGTTCTAGTGTGCCATGGGGGTGGACGCCAATGCTGTAGGGCAGTCCAAATGTTTGGTGCTGGTGCATGAGGCGATTCATGTGTTCGAGCTCAACGCCAATATTCAGCATCGTGGTTACCCCGAGCGAGTGCGCTTCGTGGATAAGGTCCGGAATTTCTGCATCATCAAAGTGCGTAAAATGGCAGTGACTATCGATCATGGCATGAGTGTATCAATGATTTTTACCCAGACTGCAAAGGGGTAATCGCCTTCAATGAGGTGGCCATTAATGAAAAATGTTGGTGTTGATTTGACGCCAAGAGCTGTTGCGTCTTCAATATCGCGGTTCAGCCGTGTGATAACTTCTGTACTTGCAACGCAGTGGTCGAGATTTTGGACGCCAAGAAGACTTGTTATTTTTGTTGGCTCGAGTTTGTCTTGATGCTCAAAGAGCCCGTCATAGACCTTCTGAAATTGGTTTTCAGCTGCAGCGCAGAGGGAAATTTTGGCGGCTTCGCAGGCTGCTGGATGGCCACCTCGCTCAATCATGCGATTGCATTCAGCATTGAGAGGGAAGTTTCTGAATATAACGTGCACCTTGCCTGGGTAGCGATCCATAACTGAGTTAAGAATTTTAGCGCCTAACCTGCAGTAAGGGCATTGAAAATCGCTGAATTCAACAATTGTAATAGGTGCGCCGGGGGTTCCAAAAGAAGGGAGGTCTTCTGTTTTCATTAAAAGTGTTTTTGAGTTCAAAATACCATTGGCTGCTTCGGTAACTTCGGCCTGACTCATAGTTGCTTCTGATAACCCAGAAAGAGCAATGACGGTAAAAAAGACGCATCCTGTCATAATAAGTGTTGTTGTTCGAAGAAGTGCGAACGGAGGCTTTGCTCTTGGTAATTTCCAGAGGAGGATAATGGTGAGTACGTGAATAGCATCAAGGCCTAGACAGAAAATACATGTTGTGTGAAGTTTTGCGAACATGATGTAGACATAAAAAAGGCCGAAAGTGAGCCCACTTAGTGTCAGGATACGTAGTATAAAGACTGTGCATGCTTGCAAGGCTTCCGTGCGCGCAACAATGCTTAAGAAAAACAAACTGATAAACCAGCCTGCGCCAAGGCTCGCCAGAGGAATGCCAAAAGCAAATTCAGCCCAAGCACTGACTGCAACAGCATCGCAATTCATAGAATCGCCGAAATGACAGAGACTTTTTCCTGCGGTGCCATTACGGATTTCATAGTAATGGACGGCAAGCATAATGCCTAAAATGGCACCTGTGGCAAATAGGGAGTGGATGATCCAAAGGATGAGTTTGTTCTTTTTCATCAAAATGCTCCTGGGAGCATCTGCCCCGCACAATAAAATATATATTCAGCAAAGAGGAGGAGAAGAATGCCACTGCTTGTTTTGATGCGATGCATCCATCGTCCTGACCGTGGTAAACGTCTCATGAGGCCGGCGCTGAGTCCGAGGAGCATGCTTGCAAGTCCTAGGGAAAATAAAAGCATCAGGTAGCCGCCAAGCAGAATGGATCGAGTATGAGCTATGTAGGTAATGATTGTTGTTAAAAGGGGCGTTGTGCAGGGGGCTGCGACGAGCCCAGATGACGCACCAAGTCCAAAAAGTGCCACACTGGATGTTGCTTCTGTGTGGGGGAGCGAGATGCCAAAACGGCTTAGAATCGCCAAAGGATTAAAATGGAGTACTTCGAGCATCAGAAGAGCGGCAATTGTCATAATAATACCGATTGCCATATACCAGCTATGCGTATGCGTTATGCTGCCGAAAATTCTTCCCGTCAAGGCCGCTGTGACGCCTAAGATAGTGTACGTTGTTGCCATGCCAGCGCTATAAATACAGCCTGCGCGAAAAACCGAGGTCCTTGTTGTGAAGGCATTCCCGAGCACACCGACTGTGATTGGGATCATAGGGTAGACACAGGGGGTAAGGCTAGCTAGTATGCCTCCTATATATGCGACAAACCCCGCCACAAGAAAATGGGACAGACTTTGGGTTGCAAGTTCCTGCGACAAAAGGCGTTCGAGTAGCATACTTAATAAATAGCATGTTTTTTCTTCTAGCATGCCATCCATTTACAGAAAAATTATATGATGCATCGTGTCCTTTGGGGCCCGATGTTTCTATTCAGTTGACCAATGAGCCTCTCTCGCTTGATCCAACATTCGTTGAAGATGGTGCGGGTCTTATGGTGCTCTCAAATACCTCTGCAGGGCTTATGGGGTACAATGCTGAGGGGCAACTGATCAAGAAGCTTGCTGCATCTTATAGGGCAACAGGGCAGGTGTATGACTTCTATCTTCGTGCTGATGCCAGATGGTCGGATGGGAAGCAGATAGAATCTCAGGACTTCCTGTATGCTTGGAATCGCTTGCAGACGAGTGGGTCAAAATTCCGTCCTTTTTTTGAAAGTATTTCATCCATAGAGGCAATTTCTCCTTCACATCTACGTATCAAGCTTGCGCAGCCTGCAGCTTGGTTGCTCCATGCTCTCACATTGCCGCCTATGTACCCACAGCGTCCACAAATGGTCTTTTCCGGACCCTATGTGCTGAAAAAGCATCTCCGTGATCGCGCGCTTTTCCTTGTTAAAAATCCTTACTGGTCTATTACCGCACAGTCTATTCAGTGTGCAGAGTTTCTCATTGTGAGTGATGATATGACAGCGTTGCGGCTTGTTGGCAGTCAAAGGCTTGATGTTGCAACACGGCTGCCTCTCTTTCATGAGCCTAAGAAGACAGTTTCAGAGCCTTTTTTTGCAACCTACTACCTTTCTTTTGCGACAACAAAAAAGCCTTTTGATGATGTCAGATGGCGACGTGCTTTAGTTGGTGCCCTTGATAAGGAAACAATTGTTAATGCACTCAGTCCTCATTCTCGGCCTGCATCAAGCTGGATACCTTTTGGTATCGAGGGATATGAGTCTTTTGTGGATGAACGTGCTTTGTTTCAAGAGGATATGGAGTGGGCGAAGAAACAAGTTCCTTATTCTTTTGAATTTGCCTTTGATGCCAATCCTCGAAATCAACGTATGGCAGAAAAGATCCACTACGATCTGAAGATGTTGCCACTTCAGATAGCGCTCAAGCAATATGATTGGCGGACATATGTGGCGACTATTAGGCTTCGGACGCCACCTTTGTTTCGATTTGCGCGGCTTTCTCCGCTCGCTGATCCGTCCCTCCATTTGGCTGTTTTTACCTCAGGTGATCCAAGTAATTTCTCTGGCTTTTCTGATCCACGGTATGATGCACTTGTTGCAAGAATCATGACGCTTGCTCCATCTGCACTTCGTCGTCAGTTAATAGCAGAGGCCCAACACATCTTGTTGCGTGAGCAGACTGTTGTTATTCCACTCTACCACTACGTTTCACGTATTGCGCTCTCTGAAAAAGTCAAGGCGTTTCGGATGAATCCATTTGGTATGATTCAGATTACAGATATACAGGTGCAGCCATAATACAGTAATTTTTGTGCGATAGTGATCAATTGGTAGCGAACGTTCTCGCAATTTCTTTCCCTATGCGGGCAGTTGCAAGCTGTCTGATACAGGTTGCTCTTAAAAATAGGTCATGCATTTTTCGATCGGGTGTTGCTTGTACTATTCTTGCGGCTACCGGTAGTATTGTTGGTGGTTGTTGTGTGGACCATAGTTTGTGAGCTGCGTAGAGCATGATATGATCATGAAGTCGAATAAGGTTTCGTAGTTCGTCTGTAGATGTTTTATTGACAATGGTGTGAGCTGCTTGCCAGATTTCTGTTTGGTGAGCCTCCAGAATAGTGAGTGCCCTGAGGTAGGTGATAGCACCTACTTCTTGATGAGGCGGGTATTCTTGCTGGGTCATGAGGGCTAGTGTTGTGCGCTGTATGATCTTCTGTGCCAGTATAAATCGATTATAGAGCGCAATGTCGTTTGTGCCTGCCACGATGCGATCGGCTTCTGCTGTATATCGTCCATCCAGGAGGTGTCGAGAAAGAGAATCCCAATCATTGGTATGTTGCGTCCAGAGTGTGCATGCTATTTTATGCAGGACTATCGACTCAAATCGAGTCCATTTTTTGAGAGTTTCGGAAGAGGCTGCTTCTGTTATGAAGTGGGCAGTATTGAGAAGTTCTCGCTCTCGTTGGGCGACATAAAGACCGCTTGGTCATAGATATGCGGGGCACTCCACGCACTTATGCTGATGCATAGCGAGAGTATTCCAATAGACTTTTTCTTAGGGGTGTATAATTTGTGTATTACTCTCTTCCGTGTATGTGCCATACAAGGAAAATGATGTATCAATCGTCTCTTGTCAATCGTGTTGTTGGCGTTTTCCATGCCTTTGGGGATGCTTCAGCCTTCATGCCCTACCAGGATCGTTTCCCAAATTGGCAGCAGGTGCATGGTCGTGATGTCCGTGTTCTAGATGCGCCATCAGTCCAGGCAGGTTCCTGTGATGCACTTATAACAAGTGTGCCAGGGGTGCCATTGCCTCTTCGTACGGCCGACTGCATGCCTATTTTAATGGCAAGCCCCGGGTGTATAGCAGCTATTCATGCAGGTTGGCGAGGTTTGGTGGCAGGCATCGTTCCTCATGTGATTGCGCAATTGCCGCCCGGTCCGTGGGTTGCAGCAGTGGGCCCTGCTATTGGTCCGTGTTGCTTTCATGTGAAGGACGATGTGCGTGCGCTTTTCCAAGAGGTATTCGGTGCTATGGCTATTGATCTGCCTCAGATGGCATTGCATCAGCTCCGCAAAGCCGGAGTAGAAGCTGAAAGTCTTGGGATATGTACGCATTGCAATCCCTCTTTTTGCAGTTTTAGACGTGATCGTACAGAGAAGCGGCAGCTCTCTCTGGTGGTGATGGAGTCGTAGAGCACGATATCATGGGTCCGGGTCGTCTATGGTATAAATGATCGATATTTATATTCGTCATTAAATAGACGATGAATAAGTAATCGTGTCACCATGGTAATGCTTCCTATGCATTGGGCCAGGCTACTTGCTGATTCAGCGCCGATAATTAAACAGAAGTTTCAAGCTGTTCTTGCAGCAGCAGCTTCTATCTTAAGACGAAACTGTCTACTGCATGCATGAACACACTTGATACACAAGTTGCTGAAATGATTCTGTTGCATTGACACCTAATCCTTCTGTCGGCAGTGAGGGTGGTCATGACTCGTTCTGTTGCTCAGCCATAAGAAGAGCTCGAGGCAGATCAGGACACCAAATGATTTACAGCTATTGTTCTGCAAGAATAGGCCAAGTGGGCCGAGTGTTTTTTCTGAAGCTATGGCAATGGCACATGTTGAAAGAAATGCTCCGAGTTGAGCACGCTTGTCTTTGCCTGCTAAGGTCAATGTGCGGCATGCTAATGGGAAGCTGAGGATAAAAAGATGGTACCAGGGGAGTGGATGGAGTACTGCTGCAAGCGCAAGCCATCCAAGAAAGCGGTCATTGGTGCTGCAACGTTTGAGTCTTCTGGCATAGAGTAGGCCAATACCAAGGAAAGAGATAAGAAAGGCAATGGGCTCTGCATGGCGAGTACCTAGGGGGATGTGAGCACAATTAAGGAGAAAGCCCGTGATGCTTTGATTGTACTTGCCAGTAATTTCATGGGGTAGGAAAAGAGAGCTGCCTGATTGGGCTGCATTATAAAAATCAATCAAGAGGCTCGTTTTGTGGATCCAAAGGGCAGGTGCTGATGCCAAGAGGAGGCAGAAGGAAAGGGTAAGGAGCTGCTTGGGGGTGATTTTTTCCAGTGCAACGATGGTGAAGAGTTTTGTTGAAAGCGCTGTATAGGAAGCGGGATGAGCAGGGCCAAAGGCAAGTGCGATGGCAAGCATAAGGAGTGTGATCTGGCCATCGATTGCATGACCTATCCAGAGGCTCCAGAATGCAAGGGTTGTGATCAAAAGACTTGCGGGAGAGCAGATGTAGCGCTTTGCAAGTACCCAAATGATGAAGAAAAGGGCGCTCACCTCACCAATGCCCCAGAGGAACTTAGCCCATTCATAGGGCATGTATGCAAAGGGGAAGAAAATAGGCAGTATCCATGGGGGGTACTTGAAGACCATTTTTCCATAACGAGCACTACTGTAGATAGGGTCGCCTGCAAGAGCATGGCGGGCTGCCTGCCAGTAGACACTAAAATCGTGGCTATTGTGTAAGGTCGCGAGGACCAAAAGCGTGCTCAAATAGGCTGTAAGCAGAAGAAGAACGGCTTTACGCATAGCGCCTTATCTCATTTTCTATTGCAGTAAAAAGTTCGGGGGGTTCTGATTCAACGTATATTTCTTGATGTGTTATGGGATGCATAAAGCCCAGTGAGCCAGCATGAAGAGCCTGCCCTGGCAGAAGGGTGACAAGGGCAGCGATGGAAGGGGGGAGAGCTTGGAAGCGTGCATGGGCAGGTGGTGTGCGACCATAGACGCTGTCGCCCAGTATGGGCAGCTTGATGGAGACAGTGTGAAGTCTAATCTGGTGCGTGCGGCCCGTTTCTAGTGTGATCTTGAGAACGGATGCAAAGTGCGTTCTGATTTCTGGCTGAATGTAGGTGATTGCTTTTTTGCCACGTGTGCTGAGACACATCTTCTTCCTGTCATGAGGATTGCGGGTAATTGAGCCTTCGAGTTTGATGCGGGCATCCGAAAGGGGGGCGCCATAGGTGAGTGCTTTGTACTGACGCGTAATGGTGTGATGCGCAAAAAGCTGATTGAGTCCGAGATGGGTTGCGTTGTCCTTTGCAACGACGAGGACGCCGCTGGTATGTTTATCAATGCGGTGCACGATTCCTGGGCGCTCTGGTGCAATAGAGCTGAGGCGCATGCCATGTGCGAGGAGTCTGTGAACGAGTGTGCCTGTGCGTTCGGTGGTAGATGGGTGGACTGAAAGATTCTGGGGCTTGTTGATGCAAACGAGGTACTCGTCTTCATACAGGATTGTGAGGGGGAGGTTTTCTGGCACAAGATCTGTTGTGGGGGGAGGAGGCAAAGAGATGCTAAGTTCTGTGCCTGAAGGGAGAGCCATGCTTGATTTGATGGGCTGGTTATGGCGAAGGATCTGTCCGTCATGGAAGAGAGCTTGGAGCTTGGTGCGCGTGATTTGGATAGACTGCGAAGCAAGGGCTTCTAAAAGGGCTTTGTCTGCACGTACTGCGGCTTTTTGGATTGTAATTATCACGCTTGCGATTGTAACATAGAGCGCATTTAGGCGAGGCTTTTTTTAACGCGATCCATGTAGCCGATCGCTACCTTTTCATAGGGGAGTTTGAGTATTTTTGCCATTTGAGTCACGAAGCCGCGTACATAGACTGGCGCTGGAAGTTTCTTGTATTGGTCTTCCTCGAGGGCATTGATATAGGTTTTGCTGATTTTTGTTGCACTGGACATCTCTTCTAGGGATATAGCAAGCGATTCGCGTACCTTTTTTAAGTAGGCGCCGGTCACATTTGCTGGGTCAAATTCAAGCTTTGTATTGATGTTAAAATCGAGTGCGGGGGGGATGAGGATGTCTTCCGAGCTATGCTCCATAGGAGGAACGCGATCGATGGAAAAAACCTCGGTGCTTGTCATGATGGCATACTTGCTGTCATATTCACGGCGTTTTTCAGGTGATGAGAGGATCATGTAGGCATTTTCAATTGCGCGGATCGTGTCTTCTTGTTCATCAGGCGAGATGAGTGTATAAAGCGCGACATTGCCACTTGTGTAGGTTGATTTTGCATGAAAATAGGCATCACGAATTTCTTGAGGGGTTGCATCAGGATAAATGTCTAAAATCTCATAGAGGCTGAGGTCGTCGTGGAGCCCGCTCATGGCTTAGATCTTCTTAAATGCATGGGCTGGATGAGATTGTGGACCATGGTTTCTAGAGATGCGCTGATACGTGCGTGAGGGAATTCGAGGAGGACGGGTCTTTTCTTGCGGATAGCCTGCCAGACGGCGCTATCGTACTCAAGGTGACCAAGGTACTCCATATCGATACCAAAGTACTTTTTGCAGACACTTTTGACAGAATGGCCAATATCAATATCGGTTTGGGTGCGGACCTGGTTGAGAATGAGTTTTGGTTGAAATTGTTCAATTCTTTTTTTCAAAGTCATGGCGAGCTCGGGATTCATATTGCTCACTTCACGGAAGAGCTCAGAAGGTGTTCTCGTTGCGCTCCCTTGCTGTGGATCCATAATGCTGTCAATAAGTGGGCGTATGGGTGCTAGGGATTCGCAGTGGGCCAGGTATCGATAATAAGCGCTTTTAATGAAACGGTATCCATTTTCAATAGATGTAGGTTCGGGCAGCAGGGTCATGAACCCGATATCACTATAATTAAAAAAATCGAGTGTTGTGTAGCCAGTCCCAGCACCAAGATCGAAGATGACGTAGTCAGCATCAAGAAGTCTTACTTTTTTGAGAAAATCTATTTTCTGCTGAGGGCGAATATGGGGGATGCTCATAGCATCCTGTGCGCCTGAGATAATGTCGAGGTTGGGTATGGCTGTGCGGGCTGTGCATTCACGTAGATCAGGATACCTGCCGCTCATGAAATCGCTGAGGGTTTGTTTTGGTAGATCGATGCCAAGAGTCGTGTGGAGGTTGGCGCCACCCAGATCAAGATCAACTGCTGTAACCTTATTGCCGAGGCGAGCAAGGCAGATAGCTAGGGACGAAGCCATAAGGCTCTTCCCTACACCGCCTTTTCCTCCCCCCACAGCCCATATTTGTTTCACGCGGCTGAGCGGCGTTGGCCTCGCATCAAGCGGGTAAAGCTTTCTAGGGTCATGAGAGCTACAGATAATGTCTCGCTCACCCATGGGTTCTTCAGGCTTGACAATACCCATTCGGTTGAGAGCTAATTTGACGTTTCCGTCCATGGACGTCCTCTTTTTTTAAGTATGGCGGGGGTGGGCGGAGATTGTCAAGAATAGATGTGTAAAAAATTATCAATAAATAACGCATCGAATCATTTCACTTTTGATGTAAAGTGGGCCTTCATGTTTCCTGCAAGAACAGATATTCATATAGTGCGGAAGCTTTGGCATGTAGGGATGGGGCTCAGTATCGTTCTAGCGTACGATCTTGTTCTGACGCGTGTTGAAAGTCTTCTATTGTGTGCCTCTGGCTTAGGTGTTTTTGTCGCAGCTGAGCTCCTGCGTATACGTCATGATTGGTTCAATCGACGTATCATTGCGGTTTTTGGTCCTTTTATGCGGCATGAGGAGGTGGCAAGCATGAGTTCCGTGCCGGCTTTTCTCTGCGCCTGCATGTTTGTGATGGGGATTTTTCCAAAAACAATTGCGAGCCTTAGTATGCTCTATGTCAGTTTCGGAGACCCAGCGGCCTCTCTGGCAGGCATTCTCTATGGGAAGCATGGGCCAAGTCTTGTTCGTGGAAAAACGCTCATTGGGACTCTTAGTGCTGTGCTTGTATGTGCATGCGTTACTTTTTCCTACTACTGGCTTCGCCTAGGTGCTGTGCCAAACACTGAGCTCGTACTTGTGAGTCTTACAGGTGGCTTGATAGGCGGGTGTGCAGAAAGTCTTCCTCTTCGTATTGATGACAATATGTCTATACCTCTCGTGTCTGCTGTCTTTCTTTGGGCTATTCATGTGTGGGTGCCTTGCAGTTTATTTCTGTCTATGAGATGAGTCACATTCACAAGAAGGATGGGTGCTTGTGTTTGCACAGAAAATAATGGGCGCTTTGTGTCTTATGCTCCATGCATGGGCCGACGGGCCTTTGCATGTTGGCGTCGTGCTTGATAAAGGCGGCAAAGATGATCGATCTTTTAATGCGGCAGCCTGCGTCGGCATGCTACGAGCGAAAAATGAGCTTGGTGCTGATGTTAAAATTGTTGAAGCCATTGATGATAATGCTTTTGAACATCTTTTGCGTTCTTTTACGCAGCGATCGTATGATTTGATTATTTCTGTTGGTGTTGCTCAGACGAGTGCTATGAAGAAAATGGCACAAAAGTTCCCTGAGAAGCATTTTATGATCGTTGATGGGGAAATTAAAGCTCCTAATGTGCGCTCAGTCCTGTTCCAGGAGCAGGAGGGGTCATTTCTGGTGGGTGCTATTGCCGCGATGACCTCGCAATCAAATAAAATTGGTTTTTTAGGTGGTATGGATATCCCTATCATTCGTCGTTTTGAGATGGGGTACCGCTGTGGAGCGCGTTTTGTGCGGCCAAAGATTCAGGTACTGACGCATTTTGTTGGCGTGACAGCCGATGCCTGGAATAATCCGCCTAAGGCAAAGGAGATTGCACTGACGCAATACCAGATGGGTGCTGATGTGATTTTTGGTGCAGCAGGGGCATCGGGGGCTGGTATCTTTGATGCGGCCGAACATGTAAAAAAATTTGCCATTGGTGTAGATTCGAATCAAAACTGGGTAAAGCCTGGGCGTATTTTGACAAGTATGGAAAAGCGCGTGGATGAAGTTGTTTTTGCAGCCATTAAAGATGCTCAGAAGGGTCATTTTCAGGCCGGCGTCTTTCATTTGGGATTGGCTCAAAAAGGAGTAGGGTATTCACTGGATACATATAATCAAGCGCTGATAACGCCTACTATAAAAAAAGAGATTGATACATTATCAAAAGCCATTATTGCAGGCACGCTGAAGGTTCCTGATTTCTATGTAGGTGATTCATGCGGGCCCTAGAGTTAAAAGGGATTTGTAAATCATTTGGGACAATTGTAGCCAATGACTCTGTTGACCTCGTTGTAGAAAAAGGTTCTATTCATGCACTGATTGGTGAAAATGGCGCAGGGAAGACAACCGCCATGAATATTGCAGCAGGGCTCCTCCAGGCAGATCGTGGTGAAATTTGGGTACAAGGCGTACATAAGTCGCCATTTCGGCAGCCTTTAGACGCACTTCTTTGCGGCATTGGGATGGTACATCAGCATTTTATGCTCGCAGGAGCTATGACAGCGTTTGAAAATATTGTTTTAGGAAGCGGTTTTATGCCCTTTTCTAAAAAGAAGAAAAAAGAAGAATTGTTGGCGCTTGCCAAAAAGTTTGGCATTTTGGTTGATCTGGATATGCCTGTTGAATGTATGAGTGTGGGTGAGCAGCAGCGTGTTGAAATTCTCAAAGTGCTTTCAAGAAAAGTTTCTCTCCTGATCTGTGATGAGCCAACAGCTGTGTTAACGCCTCAGGAGGTTGAGCGTTTTTTCGATCAGCTTCGGCTTCTAAAAATTCAGGGCACGAGTGTTATTTTGATCACTCATAAATTGCATGAAGTGATGCGCGTTGCTGATCAGGTTAGCGTTTTTCGTCAAGGTCGGGTTGTTGCGCATAGCAAGGTATCTGACACAAATGCTGAAGCGCTGGCTTTTGCGATGCTGGGATCCCGTGTTGCGCCTGTGCAGGTCATACGTCGACCACGATCTGCAGATAAAGTGCTTGAATTGAAAAATTGTGAACTTAAGCCTGGGGCACACGTGAGCTTTGATGTCCATGCGGGTGAAATTGTTGGTATAGCCGGTGTTGAGGGGAATGGGCAGCTTGAGCTTTTTGAGGCCCTTATGACAACCTCGTCTCTTAAGCGATCGATTGTGGTTGATGATCGGCTTGTATCTGGGGTGATTCCTGCCTGGAGTGTGTGGGAGAATTTCATTTTAGGCAACCAGGATACTTTTTTTCCTCATGGTGTAGCAGATAAACAAAAAATGCGGCAAAGCTGTATGCAGGCGCTCCAGGAGTATGGTGTCAAACCGCTTGATTGTGATGCACGTTTTGGTACCTTGTCGGGAGGCAATCAGCAAAAAGTTGTGATTGCGCGCGCTTTGTACCAGCAGCCGAGGTGTTTAATTGCAGCGCAGCCTACCCGAGGGGTGGATCTTGGTGCTGTTGCTTTGATTCATCAAAAACTCTTGGCTGCACGTGATGCGGGTTGCGGTATTGTGCTCATTTCATCTGAACTTGAGGAGATTATGTCGCTTTCTGATCGCATCTTCGTTCTTTTTCGTGGTGCATTTGTCGGCATTTTTACGCCTGATACATATGATGAGGCCTTGCTTGGCCGTTGTATGGGGGGCACCCACTGATGATCAAGACAGTCTTTGCGCTTTTTTTTGGTATTTGCTCAGCACTTTTGGTTACCTTGGTTGCTGGAGAATCGCCCTTCCATATTGCGTGGGTTTTGACCCATAGCGCTTTTGGGTCACGCTATGATTTTGGTATGACGCTTTTTTATGCGTCACCCCTTATTTTTACAGGCCTTGCTGTTGCTATCCCTTTTCGGGCGGGGCTTTTTAATATTGGAGCTGAAGGGCAGCTGACGATGGGTGCTCTTGCTGCGGCTCTTGTAGGCGCTTTTTGGGATGTTCCCTTTGGTATTGGATGTTTAGCTGCAGCTGTTGCCGGCGGTCTTTGGGCATTGCCGCCAGCAATTTTGCGTGCGTATGGGCGTGGCCATGAGGTTATCCATACGATTATGATGAACTTTATTGCAGCAGGTGTTGCTAGTTGGCTTACTTTGAGTTTTTTTCGTAATCCTGAGACGCAAAATCCAGAAACCATGCCTGTTGTACATCGTTTTTTGTTTCAACCTATTGCATTTTTTCATGAAGCGCCTGTCACTTGGCTTTGGCTTCTGGGTCCTTGTGTTGCTCTTCTTTGTGCTTTTGTTTGTTTATCGACACGGTGGGGATTTGAGCTCAGTGTTTTAGGGCAAAGTGAGCGTGTTGCGCATGCTGCAGGTATTGCCTTAAAAAGGCGTCGTATTGAGGCCCTCGTTGTCGGAGGTATGTTAGCGGGGCTTGTTGGTGTTGGTGAGGTCTACGGCAATGCAGGCTGCTTTGTTCTTGGTTTTTCTCCAGGACTTGGTTTTATGGGTATAGCAGTTGCTCTTTTAGGAAAAAAACACCCTCTTGGGATCATTGCTTCAGCGCTTGTTTTTGGAGCGTTGCACAAAGGGACGTCTGATCTTGATTTTGAGACGGACCGCATGACGCGAGATATGTCTTGCGTTTTACAAGCTGCCATTATCCTCTCTTTGGCAGCTGAAGATATTCTGTATTCAAAAATATTGAGGAGGTTTATCACATGATACTCTCCATTTTCCGTATCGCGATGCCTCTTTTTTATGCAGCTATGGGTGGCATTTTATCTGAATCTGCCGGCATTGTTGCACTTGGTTTAGAAGGTTTTATGATGATGGGTGCTTTTATAGGTGCAAGTAGCTATGCAGCAACTCATTCTATACCATTGGCCATACTTGCAGCCTGCCTTGCAGGTGGTTTCATTGCGGCATTCTATGCCCTTCTTTCTATGCGGGTAGATCAAATTATCGCAGGCTCTGCAATGAATATGTTGGTCCTAGGGCTTGTACCGTCGCTTTCAAAAGCCTGGTATGAGAGTGGGACGTCGACGCCCATGTTTGATCCAGTATCTGTAGCGCTTCCGCTTTATGCTATGCCATGCGTCCTTTTCTGTATGGTAGTGCTGTATAAACTTCCTGTAGGTCTTTGGATACGGGCTGCAGGAGAGTGTCCTCAGGCGCTCTCTGCTGCAGGTATTTCTGTATTTTGGGTACGATTTTGCGCTGTTACTGCATCAGGTGTTTTGGCAGGCTTTGGTGGTTGTTCGCTTTCTCTCTTCCTTGCGTCATCCTATACGCGGAATATGTCGGCAGGTCGCGGCTTTTTGGCACTCACGTGTATGATCTTTGGTGGGTGGAAGCCAATACCTACCCTTATTGCATGCCTTTTTTTTGGAGCGCTTGATGTTTGTCAGATGTATATGCAGGGTATTTTTGCAAGTCAACTGATTCAGGTCGTTCCTTATGCTGTAACTATGCTTGCATTAGCTGGATTTGTTGGGACAAAGCGTGCACCAAAATATCTTGGTGTTGCTATGCTTTTGGTGGTGTGTGCGTGTACCAAGGTGCCGCAGACAGAGGTGCCCGTTGTTGAAGCTGCTTTGGTGGCACCTGCACAGGTTCATGCAGAAATGCTGCATGAGATGTACACTACCGTGTTTCGTGCTGAGCCGCCGAGTCGTGAGGAGTTTGGGAGCCTTGTCGATTCTTTGAATCAGGGAGCTTCTCTTGAAGGAATTTATCGAGGTCTCGTTTTTGGTGAAGCGTATAGGCGTTTAGAAGAAAAGGAAGTAGGGCATGTGCCAGCTCCTGTACGCACTGTTTTTGAGCGTGAATGTAGTCTCCTTGAAATGCATCTGCTTAAAAAGCTCACCCCTTTTGAGCATGTTGGGGGATTTTATCGTCTGAAACGACTTTTGGCTGATAGGGCTCTCCTTGTCCTTGAGCAGATGAAAACGGATCCCAGACGTCGTGCTCTTTATTTTGGTGATTTTGCATCCCGCATGGCACTCCTTGTGGATGCGCATTTACCTGAGCGTAATAAGCAGGATATTGTGTTTCATACAGCCTGGGCAGATCAAGCAGATCCCGACAGAATTATCTGGGAAATGCTTTTAAGGCTTCATCTGGCTATGAATCAGAGTGCTCAGTGAAGATAACTGTTGACCGCGAAATGCGGCTTGACCAATGTGTTTTAGGCGATCTCTCTCGTACGCAGTTACGTGCAGCGATTAGTGAAGGAGCGATTCGCGTGGATGGAAAAATAGTCCGTATTGCATCAAAAAAAGTCTATCCAGGTTCCCAAGTTGTGAGGACGCAAGACATTGCTATCGAGGCGCTCTACCAAGATGAATCGATCCTTGTGATCAATAAGCCACAGGGCATACCGACTCAGCCGACAGTCGATCCGCTTCGACAAAATATTTTCCATGAGCTTCAGAAAAAGCATACTTACGTTGGTTTGCATCATAGGCTTGATCGGGATACAACAGGCGTTTTACTTTTTACGATTCATGAGCGTGCTAATGCATGGGTTGCGGATCTTTTTGCTAACAGACAGATCCATAAAACCTATTTGGCAATTGCGAAAAAGGCATCCATTCCAGATACCATGCACTGTGAAGATTACCTTGAGCGCACGAAAAAAAATGGGATCTCCTGTATGCGTGTTGCGCCTCACGGCCAGCATGCAACCATGGATCTGCGTGTTTTGCACCGTGCTCAAAGCTGGATGCTGCTTGAGCTTTCTCCTCATACGGGGCGTATGCATCAGATTCGTATTCAGTGCGCCCACCGAGGCTTTCCGCTTTTAGGGGATACACTCTATGGCGGAGAGAAAGCTGACCGGATTTATTTGCATGCAGGCAAACTAGCGTTTATGCATGGAGAGATGAAAAAAGACCTTGTTGTGTCAGCGCCGCTTCCAAGTTACTTTGGGCGTATTATGGGGGCCGAGAAGTTGCGTGAAGTGAATATCGGACTCGCCAGCCATGAACATAATGAGTCGATCGACACCAAGAGCGATACCTGACGATGGAGGTATGCCTTCCTCCAATGCTTGTAGCAAAAGATCATCGGGTGGTGCAAGTTCTTGTATAAAACGAGCCTCTTGCTCTTTGACGTCTGTCAGCTCGTGAAAAGCGTTCGCAAGTTCCACGCCTCCTATGTAGCATTCAAAGCGATCTGCCCATGTGCCATTATCATGTACAATTTTTGCGAGTGCTGCTTGGGATGCAGGATAATGTGTAATAAATAGAGGCGTTTTTGGCAGTTTTGGTTCAATGCAATTCAAAAAGATGAGGAAGAACGTATCATCCCATGAATCATTTGGCATCAGTCCAAGTTTTTTTGCATGCATTATAAGATCATCATGCATCAGATCAATCCCAATATTTTTAAAAAGTGTTTCCATGCGTACTTTCGGCCATGGACCATCAAGTCTGATTTTTGTATCATCTTGAAGACAGTAGGTGTCTCCGAAAAGGCTTTTTGCCACACTCTGACAGAGTGACTCCATGTCATTCATAATGTCCTGCAGCGTTCCTGCTCGGTACCATTCAAGCATTGTGAATTCAGGCAAATGCGTAGCAGATGCCGGCTCGTCACGAAATGCCTGACTGAGCTGATAAATGGGTCCCAGGCCTGCTGCGAGTAATTTTTTCATCGCGAATTCGGGTGACCCTGGTAGATAGTACTGCGATCCATTTTTGCCATGCACTTTAAATGCTGGACATAGGGGGTCAGTGCCAGGCGCAGGTACTAATAATGGCGTCCTTGTTGCTAAAAAACCCCGCTGATCGAAAAATTCCTGAATGGCCCGTTCTACCTTAAGCCTGACTGCGTACCCATGTAAACGTCTCGGTTGGCAGATATGTTGCATCCATGAGAGTTCAGCGTTTGATGTGCTTAGAACTTCCATGCTATCCAGTGAGATAAAAGCACCTGGCCACATTTTTTCTGCCAAATCTTTTGCAACAGCTCGCCTCTCAACATGAGGCGTGAGTTGGATCATATGAAATGTCACAATATTGGCGACGTCAGTATCTTCACGATCAATAATGCGAGCAATGGGCATGATTCATAATAGCGCTGCTCTAAGGTATAGTAAATGTTTGGCTTCCACTCGTATTGGTAAATGTTGTTGCTATGCCACCGGTCACGATAACGACGAGGCCGTTACCTCCAGTTGTTGAGCCGCTTGGGTTACCGCCTACAGCAGCATTTGATGCATAGCGATTTGATGAGGTGTTAGGTGCTGTAATGGAGCCTGTTGTGCCATTCATGTAGAGGCCGGATCCGCCATAGACAGTGCTGTAGTAGGATAAGCCGCCGCCGCCACCGCCACCTCCAGCTCCAGCAGTATCGCCCGGTACTGATCCCCCACCACCGCCCCCGTAGTATCCAGCGCCGCCTCCTCCTGAGGGCCAGCCAAGCCCACAGTTAGAGACGCCTCCTGCGCCAGTGGAAGTTGAGCACGGACCGCTGATCGTTCCGCCGCCACCACCTGTTAGTGCCGTCCCTGCTGCGCCAGAAGACCCGCCGCTCCCTGTGCCGCCAGCCCCTCCTGCCGATACTGTGGGAGCTTTACCTCCTGCTGACGCTGAGCCCCCTTGTCCAGCTGATGCAGGGTTACCACCTGCACCACCGTTGGGAATCATTCCTGCGCCACCACCACCACCTGCAATCACAAGTGCGTTCGCTTGTGAAGGGGATCCTACAAAAACGCCTGAATACCCACCACCGCTAGCGGCAACGTCATAATAGGTGCCACCTGCGCCTACTACAACTGTGAGGACGGTGCCTGATGGAATAGAAATCGATAACAGACTTGTGAATCCGCCTGGCCCGCCAAGGCTCGTGTAGCCGTGGCCTGTGCTGGCGCCGCCTCCTGCGCCCCAGGCATAAATACCGACGTTTGGTATGAGGCTCGCGAGATAACTGAAATTGGCATTCATTTGGGAGGCGGAAATAGGGTTGCCAGCTGAAAAAATATAGGGGACGCCTGCAAGCGCAGATTGGAGAGAAAAAAATGCTATCCAGAGAAAGATGGATGTATGGATATGGCTATTTGTTTTTTTCATTATTTACCTTAGGATATTATAGTAAGAACATTTCTGTGAGTCAATAGTTGGGGCTGCTTAAAAAATCCATATAAAACAAATTGTATTAGGGTACGGTATACGTTTGAGGTCCGCCTGTGTAAGTAAAAACTGTTGTTGTACCATGAGCAATAATAACAACTAGGCCATTGCCGCCAACTGAGGTTGAGGTTGCTGGTCCGCCTACAGCCGCATTTGCAGTATAATACCCTGATGCGCTGGTGTTGGGTGCTGTAACTGTACCAGTTGTGCCATTACTATATGTGCCGATGCCCCCATATACGGCGCTGTAGTATGATAGACCTCCGCCGCCCGCACCGGTAGTGGCACCAACTGTGCATCCGTCGCCGCCTCCTCCGAAATAGCCAGCGCCACCTCCTCCAGCAGGATAGCCGTGAGATTGAGTGACGCCTCCGTTACCATAAGCGGCAGTGCCTATAGCGATAGTGCCTTCAGATGTTCCCGCTGTACCACCAGTCAGGGCTGTGCCTGCTGTGCCTGAGGTGCCACCATTGGAACCTATACCTGCAGCTCCTCCTGTTGCTATTGTTGGAGCCCCTCCTGGGGCTGAACCTTGGCCGATTGATGCAGGATTGCCGCCTGCCCCACCAGCATTTGTAAACGATGATCCTCCTCCTCCGCCAGCAATCACAAGTGCATTTGCTTGTGAAGGAGGACCTGAAAAAACACCAGAATATCCGCCACCGGGACCAGAATTAAGGCCAGGGCACGTGCCGCCCGCACCCACGACGACCGTAAGCACGGTACCTGAAGGAATAGCTGTTGCTAATAAGCTCGTAAATCCGCCTGGGCCGCCTACGGAGGATGTCAAGATAGATGTCGCCTCTAGTTTTAAGCCGCCTTCTTTTTTAGCCCATTAGCTTCCTCCTTCTTGTCTGGACTGAGCACAACGCAGTCAATGTACTTCCAGTTGCGAGTTTGCGTTGACCATCGATCTGG
>CAIUGE010000005.1 GCA_903898645.1 Oligoflexia bacterium
ATTTTTACTTGCTTTTTTCCGTCTAACCGTGTCTTCTCTCATCTTGTAGCTCCTTTTTTTGATTTACTATCAAACCTGGAATACTCCAGGGGGAGCTACTTTTCAAACTTTAGCTTCAACTAGATTTGGGACATCCTCTGACCAGTACTCTGAACTAAACCGTGAATAATCTGAACAAATTGATTACAATCTTTAGCAGCACGAGCAGCAACACCCATCTGATAAGCCTTGTCACCAACCACCTTAACTACAGCATCACGATAAGATTCCGCAGCACCGGCAGCTGCCTCAGCAGCTCCACCATAAGCGACAACAATAGATTGAACTCCCTTTGAAATCGCAGCAATAGCTCGATCTTTGTCTTGACGCGCCTCAGCAAGACCCTTATCATAAGCCGTCTTCGATTGCGTCTGACGATTTCGAATATCACTCACAGTCGCATTGAATGCTTCTGCTACACCAGCCTTCGTCTTAGCATCATCACGGTATCTCATAGACATATCCCCGAGAGCCTTGCTATGTACTTCCTTCGCCACATGCGTTTCGTACAAAACAGCTACTTCAGCATTACCCTTTATGCTCTCAAGAGACTCAAGAGTATTGACAGATTGCTCTAAAGATTGAATAGCTCCAGCAATATCCTTACGAATAGTTTTTATATTTTCCTGCGCATGAATGACGCCTTCGTATTTTTTTTTAATATCTGTTTTTGATGTTTTAAAATCTTGACTTAAACTCTCAAACGGAAGAAACGTAACATCTTTAAATTCATGATCAAGGATTTCTAGAGCCTGCCGAACGTTAGCAGCATCATCGGCGTTTAGCTTTCCTATCCATAACGGCTCAGGCTTACTTGTCTTGTTGTGTAAACCGACCCCTGTCACACCTTCTAGCTCTGCACTTTGTACTGAATCATGCATACTCCCTGATGATGCAGCCTGACTACTGTCGGGCGAACTATGATCACTCCCATTTTTCGGGTCAAATTCCGTAGGAGCATCGTAGTAAACGCCTGACGGAACACCTACGGCAAAAACTCGATTCGCGCATACTGCAAAAAAAAGAAAAAAAATATACATAGAGCAGCCAATGCGCATACTTGATTATACCGTATTTTATTATAATATACAAATCAAGTCACAAATAGTTTAGGAATTCTCAGGAAAACAGAGTCACTTCTGACACAGACACTACAACTTTTCTTCTATTCGGCTAAAAGAATTCCCTTAAGAATCGCTTTGTTATTAGCCTGCGCAGGCCATAGAATTGAAGACACCATATTAAAAAAGGAGCACACGTGACCACATTCTTCACACGAATAATTAATAGGGCGCTCCCCATGTTGCGCAGTCTCACGCTCGAGTTCAGCAGCAATACTTTGCTTCTCAGAAAGTTTTTTACGACTTAGCTGAGTCAAAACACCCTTATTGGTAGCGAGAATAAACGTACTAGCAAGCTGACTGAGAGCATCCGTAGCAGCTTGGGTCTTTTTAACAAGAGGATCCTCAGCTATCCTTGAAACACCAGAGGCCCCAGCAATCGCGTCCACAAGCTCGGCAATGACCTTGTTTGCGTCAACAATAGCTGGAGGGGTAACATGACCTTCCCAAACATACTTTTTCATAGCCCCATCAACATATCTAGCTATATCTGCACCAACAGCCGCATCAGCATGTGCAGCAGCGTTTGGATCTTCCTGCCGCGAATTATTGCGCATAGAATTGTGCGGCTTGGATACATTTTTGCGAGCAGCAAGACGCTTAAGATTAGCAATAAGATGAGTCACTTTAGCAGGATCAATATTGCCCACAAAAGACTCAACCCATACCTTATGTAAGTCGTTATCAGTGAACTCTGGAGCTTTCGCCAAAGCATCATGCCCAAAAAACCCAGTACTTAGCAGAAAACTACACAAGAGAGATCGAATGCGCATATACCATTATAACTACAGAAAAGGCACTCTCACAAGCCTGTGTCATACTGGCCATATAGTGGTTCTACACTACCTCAACAGTAATACAGAACCACTATACTTCTAATAATAAGTTTTTACTTCTTAGCGGGCACTGTCACCGGTTGCTCAAAAAGACTTCTTTGAGACTGACTACTCAAGTAGGTCAGCCCAAGTGAAGTAATCATAAACAAAGCCGCCAGGACCTCAGTCAAACGAGTGAAGAAATTACCTCCACCTGCACTGCCAAAAATCGTCTGACTCGACCCCCCGAGTGATGTACTGATCTCAGCACCCTTCCCCGATTGCAATAAAACAACCAAGACCAGCAATATGCACGAAATAACATGAATGACCGTAACCAGAGTCTCCATTACTTTGCCTCTTTTGCGCGTTTCTCCTGATGTTTCTTTACCATATCATCCTGAACATTTTTAGGAACAGCGGCGTATTTGAGAAACTCCATTGTAAATTCGCCCTTCCCTTGGGTGCCAGAGCGAAGATCCGTCGAATAACCGAACATTTCACTCAAAGGCACCTCTGCCTCAATAACAGCATACCCTTCGTTTGTCGAGCTATTCACAATAACGCCCCTGCGCTGATTGATCTGACCCATCACGCCACCTTGGAACTCTTCGGGTGCTTGCGTCTCAAGCTTCATAATAGGCTCAAGTATCACTGGCCCCGCACGTTCATATGCCTCACGAAAGCCCATCAAGGATGCGGTCTTAAATGCCTGCTCAGAGGAGTCAACAGCATGACTCGAACCGTCATTAATGACCGCACGCACGCCGACAATTGGAAAACCAATCAAACGACCTTCCTTAATTGCCTCAAGAAAACCCTTGTCACACGCTGGAATGAATTCACGAGGAATCGATCCCCCTGTAATATCGTCTACAAACTCGTAACTCAAAGGTGAATCGGCTGGCAGTGGCTCAATGTAACCAACAACCTTACCAAATTGCCCAGAACCACCTGTTTGCTTCTTATGCGTATAGGAAAAATCTCCACGCTTAGTGATTGCTTCACGGAAAGCAACCTGCGGCTTCCCAACAATCACTTCACAGGCATACTCGCGCTTAATACGCTCACAGTAAATTTCAAGATGCAGCTCACCCATACCACTAATGATGGTCTGATTTGACTCTTCATCACGGTGCACACGAAGCGTCGGATCTTCTTTGGTAAACTTATTCAAAGCTTTTGAGAAATTAGCCTGCCCAGTCTTGTCTTTGGGCTCAATAGCAAGCGAGATCACAGCACCTGGAATATACATACTGGTCATCGTGTACTTTAATACCCCATCGGTAAACGTATCCCCCGATGCACAATCAACACCAAAAAGCGCCACAATATCCCCAGCTTGCGCCTCATCAATGTCATTCATCTCATCAGCATGCATCTGCACCAAGCGAGGCACTTTCACCTTTTTGTCATTTGCTGCATTAAAAATAACATCGCCCTTACGAATACGGCCCTGGTAGATACGCATATACGTCAACTGACCATAACGTCCTTCATCCAACTTAAATGCCAACGCAACAAGAGGCTTATCTTTGTCTGACGCTAAAACAACAGGCGCCTCACCCTGACGCTGATCAAGTGCAATATTTTCTTTTTCTGGAGGCGAAGGCAAATAGTACGTAACCGCATCAAGCAGAAGCTGCACACCCTTATTCTTATATGCTGAACCCGTCATCACAGGAGTAAAGTTGAGCGAAAGAGTCGCCTTACGAATCGCTGTACGCAATTCATCAACAGTAACATCTTCCCCATTCAGGTACTTATTACCTACAACTTCATCGAAATCACCAACAGCGGCGATCAAGTCCTCACGGTACTTTTGTGACTCACTCAGAATGTCAGCAGGAACCTCTTCCTCTCTCACATGCTCGCCATTGTCACCGTCAAAATAGAAAGCGCGCATTGTCACCAAATCAACTATGCCCTGAAACTTATCTTCTGCACCAATAGGATAGGTAATGAGATGTGCATTATGACTTAGCTTGTCACGAAGCATCTGCACGCCACGGAATGGATTAGCCCCTGCTCGATCCATTTTATTAATAAAGCAAATTCGCGGCACTTTGTACCGCTTCATCTGACGGTCAACCGTAATAGACTGTGACTGCACGCCAGCAACGGAGCAGAGCACCAAGACAGCGCCATCAAGCACTCGCAAAGAACGCTCAACTTCAATAGTAAAGTCAACGTGACCAGGTGTATCAATTAAGTTAACATTGTAATCTTTCCACTCACAGTATGTTGCAGCAGACTGGATCGTAATGCCCTTTTCGCGCTCAAGATCCATAAAATCCATGGTAGCGCCAACGCCTGACTTACCCTTAACTTCTTCGATCTTATGAATCTTCTTTGCGTAAAACAGTACGCGCTCTGACAGGGTCGTCTTCCCTGAGTCAATATGCGCTGAAATACCAATGTTACGAACCTTATCAATTGAAATACGTGCCATTCTACGCCATCTCCTTAAAAACAGTGAAGCGATCTAACACCAAAGCTCAAAAACTTGCAAGTGCTATCTGCCACAAAAAAGCCCTTCCCCTTAAGATAGAGCCGCTCTATAGTTAAAGATGTGTATACTCGAACAAAGTTACTGTGGGTGGATTGCGAAATGACAGGCCTGTCAGAGACAGAGCACAGGCTGCTAGAAATCGCATTTGTTGTCACTGATCTCGACTTCCTCGTCATCGACGAGTACCAACAAATCATCTTCCAGGATGAGACGGCACTCACAAAAATGGATGCTTTTGTGGCAAACATCCACACAAAATCAGGCCTCCTCGGGAAGATTTCTTCAGGCCTCAAGACCCAAGAGGTCGATAGCCAGGCCCGTGCCTTTATTGATCTCCACTTCCCAACGACTGAGCGCATTGTGCTTGCCGGAAACTCAGTAGGGAACGATAAACGCTTCATCGATGTATGGATGCCAAAAGTTGCAGAAAGACTTCACTACCGCATCATTGATGTAAGCTCTTTTAAGGAAATTTTCAGATCTAAGTATGGCATCGAGTTCCAAAAGAAGGGCACGCACTCAGCTCATACCGACATCCACGAATCTATTGCTGAACTCAAGCACTACCTCTCATTCGTCCATGCGCCCAACATTTGAATCCATTTACATGGAGCTCGCATTCAGCCTCTCCCGCAGATCGACCTGCAAGCGCCTTCAGGTCGGCACTGTCATCACAAGTACTGATGCTCGTAGGGTCCTTGCAGTCGGTTATAACGGCAATGCGACAGGACTACCTCATGGTTGCGATCGTGATGAACCCGGGAACTGCGGCTGCCTTCACAGTGAAGAAAATGCAGTCATTAATTGTGATGCGCCGCGTTTGACAGAAAAAATCGTTTATGTCACTCATATGCCTTGCGTGCAGTGCGCAAAACGACTTATCAATGTTGGCTCTATACGTCATATCTGGTACGCCAAGCCCTACCGCAACTCAAGCTCCCTTGAACTTTTCACTTCTGTTGGCATACCAATGATGCAACTCGATCACCCGACTTGACTCACAAAACAAGATAAGCTACCTCTATCCGCTCTTATTCACAATGAGCGGAGACAAGGACCCATGCCTACCATAAAAACATACATGAGCGTACTTGCGTGCTTTGTCGTCCATACAAGCGCCCTCCAGACGAGCACGGAAGCTGCCCCTCCTGACTACAGACCATTTGCTTCAGATCAATCGCTTTATTTTCCTGACACACCTCTACACCACATAATCAACTGCCTTAGCCCAAAAAGCTACCGCGCCTTCATGTGCGCTAACAAACGCTTTTTTACCATGCTCAACGAACCGGAATCAAAGAAAGAATGGCACAAAGCAAATCCACAGTACCTCGAGGAGTGGTCAGGCATCAATCAGTACGCTTACGTAAAAGAATTCTACCCCCTCTACACAAAGAGTGACATTACGATTGCATTTAATCTTCAAGAAGAAATACTAGAATTTTTAGAAACAAAATTCTCGCGTCAATTCACTCAATTAACACTCCACTGTAATCACCATATAGAAATATCAGCAGAAATTTTGATACGTCTTTCTGAAAAAGAAGCGCTCAAGGAACTTTCCTTGAACCAGTGTTTTTTTAACAAAGTAGCGCCGGCACAACTCACTGACGCCCTCGGGCGTCTCACAAATCTCACAGCACTGAACCTCAGCAATAATCATCTCCAACCAACCATCGCTCGTACACTCATGCCAGCTTTAGCACAGCTCACAAATCTCACAGCGCTTGACCTCAGCAATAACTTCTTCGGACCCGACATTGAAGCTCTCGCTCCTGCTTTCATGCAGCTCACAAATCTCCGAATACTCAATCTCAATAAAAACACCATTGGAACACGAGGAGCCCGATCTTTAGCGCCTGTTTTTAAATATCTCCCACATCTCACAACCCTGAATCTTAACTACAATAATCTCAATCCAACAGGTACCAAAGCATTGGTGCCTAATTTTAAGCGTCTCACACACCTCACAACACTGAGCATGCGGCACAATTACATCGGCCCACATGGCATCCAAGCATTAGCCTCTGCTTTGAGATTCATGCCAAATCTCAGAATACTTGACCTGAGTATGAATTATATTAGTCCAGAAGGTAGCGCAGCACTCGCTTCCGCTCTCCAGCACCTCCTCCATCTGACGGCACTGAACCTCAGCAACAGTTCGCTAGGCTCAGCAGGCGCTACAACACTCGCCCCTGCCCTGCGATATCTCACAAATCTCTCAAGCCTCGACCTCAGCGGCAACAACATAAGCCCAAATGGCACTCTAGAACTAGCAACTGCCCTCATCCATCTTACAAACCTCACAGTACTTAATCTCAGCACGAACCATATTGGACCAGAAGGCGCTGCAGCCTTAGCTCCTGCTTTACAAGTGATGACCAAGCTCATAGCACTCAACCTGAACAGTAATACCATAAGCCGTGAAGGTGCTCTCTCGCTCGCCCCCACCTTCAGGCACCTCGCGCAGCTCACAGCCCTCTACCTGAACGATAACAATATGGGCCCAGAAGGTACGACAGCGCTAGTTTCTACCTTGACACAGCTTGCACAACTCACAGCTCTTGATCTAAGCGATAATTTCTCCGCACCCGAAAACACGAGAGCACTCACTTCCACTGTTATGCATTTACCAAATTTGATCGAACTGTACCTCAATGGCGACAATATAGAGGACGGAGATGTGCCGACGCTCACGGCTGCTTTGAAACATCTACCAAATCTCACCACACTCTCTCTGAGCCGCAACAAAATACAATTCAGAAGCGCTCAAGAGCTTCTCACCTTTACTGCTAAGCACCTAGAAAAACTAAAAACACTGAATCTCAACAGCAATCAGATAGGGCGAAAGAATTTTAAAAAATTGACTGCAGGCGCCTCCCAGCACGCAATCACTATCACACCTTTACCTGTAAAATAAGCGTCACCAAAGGGCAGATACTGGGCAATGATCCGAACCCATTTTGTCAGGATGATGCAAAACTGCGTTAAATTGTACATTCCCGAGTACGTAATCGATTCTCCATCCGATATTACGCTCCCTGACACCAGCCCTATAACTCCACCATGTATAGTGACCACCTGATTGCTCGAACTGCCTGAACCCATCGTGGCATGGGCCTGCAAGAAATGTATCCAACCACGCCCTCTCCTCAGGCAAAAATCCAGAAGCATTCTTATTTGCCTGAGGATTTGCTAAATCATTCTCCTTGTGTGCAATATTGACATCACCTGTCAGCACAACACTCTCACCTCTATATGCAGCGCCATTCACAACACGAAGCATCTTGTCACAAAAATCAAGCTTCACATCAAGACGCGCATGGTCAGGCTGCGAATTAGGAAAATAGGCATTGATCAACATAAGCGGTCCAAACTGCAGACCCACAACACGCCCTTCACCCTCAACAATTTTTGATGGCTCACCTAATTGCCGAAACACACCCTCTGGCTTGATACGAGTAAATGTCGCAACCCCACTATACCCAGGCTTATCCGCCAAACTCCAGTACACCTCATAGCCTCGATGAAAATCAGGCAGCTCCTGGAGTGCCTGGGGATTCATTTTTACCTCCTGCAGGCAGATCACATCATAGGCACCTGACTCAAAAACCCACCTTAACGCATCAGAGCGCAGCACAGCGCGCAATCCATTCACATTCCAACTCAGTAATCGCATACGCTCTTGTATCGAGAAATAAGATTGACCACAAAGGGAAATTTGCTATGTATAAAGTATTATGTGGATCACCTTTCTGTTTCTACACCTATCATATGCCACGGACCCCTATCTCAGGACATTTTACACAAGAGCATTTAAGCAAGATGCAATCTGGAATCAATACAGCCAGGTCCTAGCACGAGAAAATTTGCAGCACCTTTTACATCAAAACTACTCTAGTATTGTTGAGCGCTATGCCCCAGAAGAACTGAACCCTGGATGCTTTTGTTTTCCAAGTTTTACCAGCCATACCATAGGCTTCGACACCTTCTCTCATCAAGAATGTGACCTCAACAAAGCCCTCGTCGACCATTTCCTCCACAACAAAAAAAATGATGCGCTCCAAGTTGTTCGCAATGAACTCTGGAGCACGGGCACCTATGTATCGATCGCCGCAAGCCTCCTCGGCACTGCAGGCATCATCCTTCCTCCATCACTAAGCGGCGTTGGCACTTTTGTCATTGCCAACCAAATGGCGACAAGTGTCTCAACGGCTATACGACACCAACTTGAACTGAACAGCTCCCAAGGAGACGTCCTCCTCCCCTACGAACTCCAGTATGCAGTATCGAAACGCTTTATCCATCCCGCTCTCTGGGAGACAATTGAGTCTCAAATGACACTTGCACGAGCCAATCAGGACGGTCGGCAACAGTACTTGAAATTCTTTTCTATCGTTCTTAATCTCCCCCGCAGTAACAAATCATTCCCTGATCCACGTGCAAATTTTACTACCCTCATGACAACAGTTGATACCTATTTTAATGATTACGAAGACAGCGACACCATCAAACTCGAACTCAAAACGTCATTCTGGGAACATCTCACGTCAACCAGGCGTAACCTCTCTCTTATTGGTCCATCTGGTATTGGTAAATCACACGCTGTCAAAAAGATTGCAGAGGCCCTCCAAATCCCCACCATCTCTCTCAACCTAGGATTACTCCAAGATGCCAGCGATCTGTTCGGATCAGCAGAACAGCCCGGCATGCTCCTCGAAGCGCTTTCTCACGCTCAATTTCGCAATTCCATCATCCTGTTAGAAAATGCAGGCGAGGCGCTCCAAAACCCTAGCCTCGCAAGCGCCCTCAAAATACTTACCGAATCAGAGACACTTGCATTACCCTATCTACAATCAACAAGCATACCTCTGCGTGATTATCTTTTTGTATCAATCAGCAATAGCACTCCTCCAACCAGCACCGAGCCAATAACAGACATCACGCATTTCCCTCGTTTTTCACGAACTTTTATTCGTCACGCAGCCAAAGAACTTGCACAAAAAATACTTGAAAAACATATCTATATAAAAAATATAGAAGAAATTGACGCAGCAGAAAAAATTCTTCTTGATCATATCATTCTTGAATCAGACACCATGTATGACCTCAAAAAGCACCTGCCGCTTTGGTGCATGCACATCAATGAAGAAAAAATGAAACGAGACCGCACCTACATGGAATACGAACAGTACCTCAGGTATTTTTAATACACCCTGGTTTCAACTCGCAAATGCAACATGAAGCGGCTTGATGCTATGCACTAAGAAATTGGTCTCTGCAATTATATAAAAGTAGCTAGCTGAGGTACGCTTGAATTAGCAAAAAACATGCCCAGGAGGCACTATGGCGCACACTCAGCTAACAGAACCTGATCTGTATACGTATAGAATTACTGAAGCAACAAGGAAAAACCCTCGAAGAGATAGGAGTAGTAGTCGGTAGGAATCGGTCAACTATTTCGCGCGAGCTCAGGAGAAACAACACTGGTCGCCAATACTCTTACGAAAGAGCGCACAAACTGGCCACAAAAAGAAAGTCACAGGCAGCCTCGGAGGAGAAGATTCCTGAATATATAAAGGCACTGGTCATAGAAAAGACTCTTCTCCAGTGGAGCCCTGCACAAATCTCCAACCGCTTAGCCCTAGAGCATGACATCAAGGTCAGTCATGAGTATATCTACCAACTCATCTACAAAGACAAGACAGCAGGCGGGTCATTGTTTCTGAATCTCAGATGGCAGAGGTCGAAGCGCAAGAAACGCGCAGGCAGTAAAGACAGAAGAGAGCAGAGACCAACGATGATTAATGAGCGTAGTCGCCTCGGGGACACTGAAGGCGATCTAGTTTTAGGGGGTCAGGA
>CAIUGE010000006.1 GCA_903898645.1 Oligoflexia bacterium
CGTGAGTTCAAGGCTCTGAGAGTAATGAATCTCAAGGTGGGGCGCGCATGGTCCATAAGAGAGTCGTTCAAGCCATTTTTGGAATATAAGACAAAAAGAGGTGCCGAGCGTTTTTTTGACAAATATCACTACTGGGCAACTCACTCTAGACTAGACCCTATACGAGCAGCAGTAAAGACCCTTAAGAGACATCTTGATAGATTACTAACATACATGGACCACAGGATCACAAATGCAGTCACGGAAGGACTGAATTCAAAGATCCAAATTCTCAAAGCCAATGCAAGAGGATTTAGGAATTTTGAAAATTATCGGATAGCCATTCTTTTTGATTGCGAAAAACTGGAAATAATGCATTAAGGGTTATGCACAGAAAAGTCCGAAGAGCCAAAAAGTATATTTATGAACATTATGGTCAGGGACGCGATATGATTCTTGAGCAGAAAGCGCTCCATGAAAGTCCTGTGCTGTTGAACTACAGATATTTTTTAAAAACAGTCCATGCTTCTTTCCCTTGTGATTATTTTGATGAGCTTAGAAAAATCCAAGACCTGAGTATCAGGCCAGAGTTAATTCGCCTTTTGATTGAGCACCATCGGGAGAAGTTACGAGACGCACACTTTTGTCGAGAGGGGTATATCTGGGTTGAGGTTGCTCAATTTTGTGCAAGGGCAAAGCTTGAGTCTGAATTTGTAGAAGATTTGAGTGCGTTTTGCTCAACTTTTGCTGAAAAATATGCGCTGACGCGGAAAATGGTCTCGGACCCTATGAGTATCGATCGCGCTGTTCGTTTTTTCTTTGGTCAAGGAGGTGCGGAAACCTGGCCGTCAGAGGCGGCCTTGGTTGTGAGCGCGCTAGAAGACTATGTTAACGAAAAGTTTGAAGATTTGAATCTCAGTCGGGATGTATCTTTGTTAGAAGTCTACCAAGCGAATCCGACGATGCCTCACGCGAAGTCGCACATTGCAACGATCCGGCATAAAATTGAAGACGCACCTCAGATAGACTGCCGAAATTTCCAGGGGAACTGGATGAGCGTAGCTCGTTTTTTTGAACCAGAAATTGCTGCCCAAAAAAACTTAAAAATAAGGTGAGCCCTTGAAAAGGAGTGGCTTCAGATTTTGGAAGAAGGGGGTCCTGCGAGTGTTGGTAGATATAGCTTGGATGCGTTCCAATGTGGGAGTTGGGGTAAGATGTGTGCTGATATAAAGCACATTTTTGGCATTTCGGATAAGGCGGAGAGGGTAAAGTACATTCGTGAGCATTACAAGAGATATTTTTCATTAGCGGACGAGCTAGATGCTTGAAGTTATGATTTTAAAAAAGCATTGAATTATTTGGTTACTAATGATGCATGAAGTGCTTCGAAATCGGTGAGGCTGCGTGCCATAAAAGCTTTCTGATCAATGCCTTGGAGGAGGTGGGAGGCAAGCCGAATGCCTTGGGCCCCGAGGAGAGAAGTGCCGATCCATTCATTGATTGCAGCACTTCCACGGCTATAGGGCATGAGGAATGCAAAGTAGTACTGGAAGCGTGCAAGCGTTGGAAGGATCGACTGCTTCTGGCTATTTTGGATTAAAAGCTCGTGCCAGAGAGCTTCGCAGAGCTTATAAAGGGAGCCTTTAGAAGCGGGGGCGTGGATGACACTAAATGACTGTGATTCGAGATTTTTGCCTGTAGTGGACGTAAGTGCATAGATGCTCATGCCAAAAATGGAGTGGGGTGTGAGTGTGATGTGTGTCCTTATGACAGAGAGATGGTTTTTGAAGTGGCTATTTTGTATGAGTTTTTGCACTATTTGGAGTTCGTCGGCATTGAGCTCGATAAGCCGCATGATTCGTGTGTCCCATGTAACAGAATGATCATCTGATGTAACATGGAGATGCTGAAAGTTACGGGCGTGAAGAAAATGCTTTTTGAGGACTGCATGCCATTGGGGGTATGTGTGTTTCGTGATGGGTGTTATGCTTAAAGATTTTGCATCTCTTAAGAGTCCAAAAGAAGAAGGTACGCCTGTTTGTTTAAATGCAAGTTCTTGTCTTTGTTTGCCTAGGTGGAGCAGGAGTGCGTAGAAGGAGTTTGCAGGATGTGTTTGCCAGTGTCTTTCTAATGAAGAGACAATACGCCAACTTTCTTGGTGGAAGATTATCTGATCACCATAAGAACCGGTTGCTTTATTGATCGCGCCAATCAGGAGCAAAAGCAGCATGCCACGTTATATCATATTTATGGGGTGCGACAAACTTTTGTGAAGCAATTAGGCGTTTCGTAGAGGGTGATGCTCTCGATAGTGATGTCTGGAAAGAGGGTTGGGCAGATGTCATTCAGGATATAGAGAGCCATATTTTCAGCTGTTGGGTTGGAGCGTAGGATGAATGGTTTTTTCGTCTGTTGGGACAAAAGAGCTATGAGAGCTGTATCTTCATGATGGAGGATACAATTATGGTCCCAGTTCGTGTCGATCCAGTCGCCGAGGCGACCTTTAAGGACGCTAAAGTCTATGACCCTGCCAAGGGCATCCAGATTGCCTGAGGCTTCGATTTCAAGGGCATAGCGGTGACCATGAAGAAATGCACATTTTGACTCATGGCGCATAAGTCTATGCCCCGCATCAAACTCAAGACGGCGGGAAACTGTAATCATGCTGCTGCAGATTGATGGATCTTATCCCATGTTGCTTGAATTTTTACTTTAAGAGATTCTGCGTCAAATGGTTTGAGTAGGTAATTGCTAACGCCTGCCGCCATTGCTTCTGCGACCTGCTGTTTTTCTGATTCGGCTGTCACAAGGATGAAAGGAAGTTGTTTAAACCTAGTATCACTTCTGACGCGTTTAAGAAAATCTAGTCCAGTTGAGTTTGGCATGTTCCAGTCAGAGATAATGAGTCCAACAGGAGGGCGTGCATTAGTAAGCATATCCCATGCTGCGGCACCATCTTCGGCTTCAACAAAGTCGGAATAACCAAGGGTTTTGAGCGAATTACCAACCATGCGTCGCATCATTTTCATATCATCTGCTATGAGTATACGTGTTCGTGGATCAAACATTTACTACCTCCTTTAGGTTGCTTTCAGTTTCTTAATATCCTTGAGTTTACGTCGAGTTTCAAGCAAAGTCCTCAGCTGCTCGCGGAGGAGTTGCCGATTTGTCGTCGAACCTTGCTGCTCGAGGTAATGATCAAGGTCTGAAAATTGGTATGTTAAAAAGCTGATTGTTTGATTGAGGAGCTTCATGAGGCGGTAGGTCTGCGTTGCCGTACTGAGAAGCTGAAGGACATGCTGGGGGCTGAAAGGTTTTTCGATGACACCATAGACACCGAAACTTAAGGCATGGACGAGAACGTCCTTGGTGATGTGACCTGAAAGGTAGATGACAGGAAGGTCTGCATCAAATTCATGAACACCTTTGAGGACATCGTAGCCATTCAGTTCTGGCATTTTGAGATCGGTTAAGACAGCGCTTGGCATTTCGGTCGTAAGACTTTCGAGTGCGCGTATTGGTGAGGTGTAGGAGACAGTCTGGAAGCCGGCCTCTCCGATGAGTTCAGAGAGGATTTCGACAATTTCATATTCATCATCAATAATCATAACCTTCGAGCCTGGCTTCGCTCGTTGGATAGGGGATGCTGCTGGCGCTTGGATAGGAGTTGCAGACACATTGACCGTATAGTCAAATGTGCAGGGTTTTTTTTGGAGGATCAGGCGGCATGCTGCAATTGCGCCGAAGAAATAGGTAAGCTGCTCTTCGGAAAGATGTTTTGTTGATTCATACTGTGCGTACTGTGACACGATGCGTGAAGTATGGTCTTTTAAGGTCGCGAGTTCAATAAGCTGAGCGCCATCCTTCATGTTATGAAGCACCGTAAAGCAGGATAAGTAGGCTTCTTCCGTTGCTTCCTTCGTTGTGGCATTTTTATGGAGCATAAGGTAACGCTCTGCATCATTACAGTGGTCTATGGCCTCTTGCGTGAAGTCTGCTACTTCTTCGTCACTAAAGTGCATAGTGAAAGTCCATGAATGGGAAAGTTACCATAGAAGTATGATCGGAATTTATGTCAAAGAGATTAATGGAATCTTTCGAATCCAATGGAATAGTGTATCTATTTTGACATATGCGAATGAGTCATGCTACCGTTTTTGTGGAGGCCTGCGTGATGCAATTTGCGACTTTTTATGTCTCTGACTCACTTTATGGCGTTATGGTTGATCATGTTCACGAAATTACGCGCCTTTTGCCGGTGACGCCTGTACCGCTTGCGCCGTCTTTTGTGCACGGGCTTATCAATTTACGTGGTACGATTGTCACGGCAGTGCATATGAGGTCGCTTTTTTCTTTGCCGCAGGAGGATCAGTCGAGTGATCAGCAAATGACAGTTATTTGTAAAATTGACAGTATTCTTGTTGCACTTCTTGTTGATGCTATTGGTGATGTTATGACAATTGATGAAGGGGCATTTGAGTCAGTGCCTGTGACTATGAGGGATGCTGAGTATGTGAAGCATGTCTGTCAGTTGCCACATTCCTTGCTTGGAATATTAGATATTGAAAAAATTGCAACTGTTATTCAGAAGATTAACCATTGAGATGAAGGTATGAGTAAAATAAATAGTGAAACACTCAAGTATTTCGCCGACGTTATTGAGCGGGAAACTGGTATTATCTATGTGGAAGAGAACTATTTTCAGTTAGAAGATAGGGTGCTTCAGTTGTGTCGCAACGCATCCATTGAGGATCCCTCTGAGTTGGCGCTGACGCTTCATGATCCCTCTCAGGCAAGATTGAGACGGACATTTATAGATATAGCAACAAATAATGAGACGAGTTTTTTTCGTGATCCAGGCATTTTCCAGGTGATAAAAAATACCGTTTTGCCACTTCTCGTTGAGCGTGGTGGAGCAAAATTATCTTTTTGGAGCGCAGCTGGAAGTACGGGCCAGGAGGTCTACTCATTGATTATGGCAATTGAAGAGTCTGGATTGGTGCCATTGTCGAGCATGAGCGTGCATATGACGGATATTTCTGAGCGCGTTTTAGAGCGTGCGCAGCAAGGAATCTACACGCAGCTTGAGGTGTCGCGGGGCTTGTCACCTGAGAGACTGAGTCGTTTTTTTGATCCATCGCCTTTTGTGTCGGGTGAATATAGAATTAAGGAGCATATCAGGCGACTTGTGTCTTTTTCGAGGCTTAATTTTCTTGAGTCGTTCGCTGATATGGGCCAGTTTGATCTTGTTTTATGTCGTAATGTGCTTATTTATCTGGCTCTTCAGACTATGTTGTGCGTAGCCTAAAATGATGCATCGAGTCTTTTCTCTTTTTTGTTAGATTTGGTCAGGAAGAAGTGATTATAATGCAGCATGCTAAAGCACACTGATAAGTTTTTAGAATGGGTTCTTTCGA
>CAIUGE010000007.1 GCA_903898645.1 Oligoflexia bacterium
ATCTTGCCGAGGAAGAAAAAAATCAAGAATTTGAAACGCCTTATACCCAAAGCATACCGTTTGGACTTATTTTATGGATCCTTCCTCAAGGACAGACAATCAATCTGAAAGAATTCTACACAGCCAGCAGCAAATCCTTTGATTCCATAGATATTCATATGCTTGATCGCTATAAAAATGAACCCTGGTCTCGGATTATCTGGTTCACCTTCTGGGGCAAATTGCATGACCTCGGCCTCACTCTTGTGCAACGCGCAACCAACGTCGGTGACGTCGAAGGCATTCGTCTTGGCATCACAGTTTGGGAGCGAATAGTCAAAGACCTGCCCGACGCCAATACTTCAGTACTCAAAAATCTTGGCATTGCCTATGCGACCATCAGCAATCTCAACCACGAGAACCACACTGACAAAATCCTGAACTACTGGCGGGAATTCATTCGCCGGACACATCCAACAGATCCGGATTTTCATCTGATCACATCAGGTATTGCAAGCATTGAACGTGGTGTCATGATCCAGACACCCAAGCCTCAGGTTCCAAAAAAATAAGGAAAAAAAAGCCTATTTACAAGCGCCTCAGCAAAAAGGCACAATAGATCATTGTGAGTAGATCATCGTTAACCGAATCTGTCCTGTCAAGCGCTTTAGGCTCATCTCGCGATAGTGCTCAGGAGCGCTTTCATGCACAGTTCAAGAATATGCGGGCGCTCGAACTCACCTTAACCCAAGAGAAAACAAATAATCGGGTACTCGCAGAACACATTGTCCAGGAGCAAGATGCAAGAATTAGAGAGCGCGTCGAGCTCGAAAAAAGAATCTTAGAGCTCACCGACACGCTGAAAAAAATGCATCAGAAACTCACACATACGCAGCAAGAGGACCAGACAGCACAACTCCATAGCCAGCAACTCGTACTCAGCGTTGATCATCTCCAAAAAAAAACGCAGGACCTCGAAGCTCGCCTCCGCGCGGCATCAGACACCTTGCGTGCCCGTAATCAGGAGCTTGACCTTGCACGTATTCAAACGGAAAGACTTTCACGTCTTCATGAACAACTGCTTGGACAAATTGAAGCGCAGCGCTCATCAGAACGTTTGGCCGCAGATTCTATGGAACGCATCCAACATGAGGTCGCCAACTTGCGCCTCAAGCTCCAGCAGTACCAAAGTCAGTGGCATGAAGTGACAGCCCGAGAGCATGAAGCAAAAAGAAGCATGGAAGATGCGCTACGGGCCCAAAAAGAAAACATTTCTCGCGATGCATGGATCTCTGATCTTGAAATCCATAACCAAAAACTCCAAAGTGACCTCGCCCATGAGAAACAAAAATGTGACGAACTGCAAGAAAAACTCATTCGTGAAAAAAAGGACAAACAACTTGCACTCACGCATCTCAATGCAGCAGAAACAAAAATGCACTCTATCAATGAAACCTACCAAAAACGAAATTTTCATGCAGAAGGCCTCCACATTGACGATTCCAGCCTCACTGTTGGCAACCCGTAAGACGTGGCCTCCAACAACTGAAATTCCAAAAGTACCAGGCATTTACTGCTTTTTTGATACGCAAGGCCAGCTGATTTATATAGGAAGAGCCAAGGTGCTGCAGCAACGACTCCGCTCCTACCTCAAGAAACCAAAAGCCTCAACAGCAAGCTATAGCATTCTGTCATGTACAAGCTGGGATGAAGCAAAATTACTTGAAGTCCAGGCAATTCAAAAATTCCAACCCCTGCTTAACTATGAATTTACATTCTTCCAGCGCTACCCATTTCTTGGCTTTGATCAAGGGTTCTTTTTTTATTCCCAGAATGAAACTTTTGTCCAAGAGAAGCTATTTTTCGTCGGCTGCTTTCGTAGTACATCACGCATCAAACTGCTTTTTGATACAATCCATGAGCTTCTCAGCTACAAAAAACGTCCAGAGTCATATAAGCCCGCCCCTATGACCCGTGCTTACAAACTGCCTCAGGAGCTCCCCATGCTCTCATTCTTGCAAGGACAATCGCTCGAATGTCTAGAAGCACTTGTCGCCTACCTGCTCGAAAGCCCCAAAGCGCGACAAGAATCAACCCTTATTGCAAAAAAATTGCGCCTCTTGTGCCGCATTTACCATCATGACCTCAAGAAAAAGCCAGCACATCTTATTTGGCAATATGAACACGATCAGCTCGCATCACAACGACTTTATTGATACAGTAGGCGCACGTGCCCGTAGCTCAGTTGGATAGAGTGTCAGCCTCCGAAGCTGAAGGTCAGTGGTTCGATTCCACTCGGGCACACCACATATGTATAGGCAAGCGCCCTAACAAAGTCTTTGCCAAGAGACCTTCGAGCACCAATTTATCCTGCTCATTTTGAACCACAAAACCCATCAGTTCTGCTTGCGAAAGCCCTGCCTGGAACGTAACAGTGTACGGAGCAGCAAGCCCATGAGGGCGGCTATACCACTGCTGTGCCATGTGAAAGCCATACATAACGCCGGCTCTTTCTAAAAGAGCGTCAGGTCTATGAATCATTGGCCAATAGACCAACCGTACCTGGTGTTCAGCAGAAAATGGCAAGTGAACGACACTGTGAATTACCCTTACTTCCGTAACTGTCGACCCAGCATGTTCATGCACCATGGCATGAAGGTCTGTGAGCAATACATCCTTAACAAGGATAAGCTTGGACCGCACAAGCTCCTGGTTAGCCTGGAGAATCCCACTCAGAGGTATCATCATCTGCCTATACGCTAAGGCGCGAGCCTCATTTGCAGCAGGCGGTTCAAAAACCAACCCATGAGGACCAAAAAGCATGAGATCGAAAAAATCACTTAGAGCCGATAGCCTTTGCGAAACATCTTCACAGTGCCTTGTCAAGTGAAGAAAAATAGGCAACAAATCAGCCCCATTCAAACGCATCGCAGTACGGAGAACCGCGTCTCGACAGGCCTCTCGACGAAGCTCTGGCGCAGGATATACTGGAAACTTTTTGGCAGTCGCATACGCACTTTCGCTCATGACACCCAAAAGTTCGGAAGGCAACGAATCGAGTCGAGTCACATCATAGATGGTTGCCTCAACTATAGAGACCGCCATCATCCATATATACCACATACCACCTTATTACCTGAACGCGCGATTCTCCACAAGCCCAACCTTGAACCGATCTCTGCGATATGGTAACTGTCTCCCTTCGGAGAGGTGTGAGAGTGGTTGAATCAGCACGCCTCGAAAGCGTGTAAACCTTAACGGGTTTCGAGGGTTCGAATCCCTCCCTCTCCGCCATGTGCTTCAAAGACCCTCTGGCCAGCTACATGATGCGTCTGCTATACCGACACAAAATACGTTTCTTTTAGCAGGAACCAAGGTAGAAGTACTTAGGGAGCCTGACTTTTTATGATTATCGCACTACTTGCAGCAGTCGCTACAGCAACATGCACACTCGAACAACATTCTGTCCGCATCAGTTGGACTGCATTTAAGACAAACCAAAAAATGGCTGTCAGCGGGAGCTTTACAAAAGTCAAGGTCGAAGGAAAAACAAAAGCCGAAAGCCTCTCAAAACTTATCCAAGGACTCAAAGTGACAATTGACCCAGCATCTGTCCAGACAGGAAATCCAGGACGAGACGCTACTATTGCAGAGGCTTTCTTCAAGAAAATCGATGGCATCTCAGGTGAAGTGGTAAGCATCTCTGAAAAGACTCTTACCCTCGCATTACAGTTTAATAAGCAGCTCAAAAACGTGCCATTGCACCTCACTGTCACAAACAAGAAAAACTTCCAAGCAACAGGCTCTATTGATATCCGCCACTTCCAAGCGCAAGATGCACTCCAATCACTCAGCGAACGATGTCAGGACCTTCATAGAGGCCCAGATGGTGCTTCCAAGACCTGGCCCGACGTCGAGCTCAGTCTCAGCGGCACTATCAATTGTGGCTAGTTACTTAAAAATGTCACGAGGCGATACAGGGCATAAAAACCACCGGCTATTGCAGGAACACACACCAAGATGCTGCCAATGGCAATCGCAAGGTGTTTTTTATGCAAAGCGCAATCAGCTATAGAAATGGTTTCAGACAATTCATGGTCCATATATTATGTCTCCTTGAAGCAAAATAGCATATTTTTAGTTCCTAGGATCAGTTTTTCTGTTAGCTCTTAGCTATGGTCGCTTTATGTATAATAGGCTTGGCTATGGCTGGAGATCTTATGATTCGCACTGATTACACCCCTAATGAAATTGCCTCCCTGGTCGACAAAGCGTTGAAACAGGCAGACACTGATTTACATACACTTGGCAAACAACCCAACCTGCGCTTTGAGGAAATCTTAACAGCCTGCAGCGATGCTGTTACTCCACTCTTATTTTTATCATCGATTGTCCCAGATGCTGCGATCCGCAAAGCTTCGACGGAAGCTGAAGAAAAAGTGCGTGAGTTCTACGTTAAAATAATGACTCGGCGTGATATTTTTCGCATCCTGCATGACGATACACCAACAAAAGCTGAGGTCAAACGGCTGCAAAAAGAAACCCTGCTCGGCTTCGAAGCCAACGGGCTTGGACTTTCTGACGAAAATCTTGCCAAGGTTATCGAACTCAAAAAACGCCTCGAAATCTTAGAAACGCAGTTTAGCACCAATCTCAATGAAGATGCTTCGACACTTGATTTCAGTCCAGAAGAACTGAGCGGCGTCCCTCCAGATTACGTTGCAGCCCTCCTTGAGGGTGCCCCTGGAACAAAACGCGTCCACGCAAAGGAACCTGACTTCGTCATGGTCTGCCAGCATGCGACTCATGAAGCAACGCGCAAAAAAATGCTGATCCTGATGGATGCACGCGCCCACGAGAAGAACACGCCTCTTTTAGAAGAAGCGCTTTTGAAAAGACGTGAGCTCGCTCATATCCTTGGCTTTGCAAGCTGGGCAGACTACAGAACCCACTTTAAAATGTCCAAAAATGCAAAAAATGTAGATATTTTTCTGAAGAAAATCCAAACGAAACTTGTACCCCAAGCCGCCAAGGACATCGCACAGTTAGCTGCCGCAAAAAAAGGCTCCCTTGCGCAATGGGATACTCTCTACTACGCCAATGAAGTCAAGAAAGCACTTGCCGTTGACGAGCAGCTTATAGCTGAGTACTTCCCCAGCGATCACGTTGTCACCGAGATGCTGCATATTTTTGAAGAAATTTTAGGTGTACGGTTTGAAAAAAGTACGGATGCAAAAACATGGGCTGAAGGCGTTGCTCTTTTTTATGTCTTAGATGGCAAAAAACGTATTGGCGCTTTTTATACCGATTTTTTACCACGTGACGGCAAGTATGGCCATGCAGCTGCTTTTACGCTCCGCTCAGGCCTCCAGCTTCCAGATGGCTCCTACCGTGCACCGCTATCTGCCATTGTTGCCAACTTTAGTCGTCCGACAAAAACAAAGCCGAGTCTTTTAACATTCCAAGAAGTAGAAACCCTCTTTCATGAATTTGGGCACATCATGCATCAAGTCCTGACAAAAGCTCCCTACGCAAGCTTATCAGGCAGCTCGGTTGACCACGACTTTGTAGAAGCGCCTTCCCAGATGCTCGAAAACTGGGTCTATTCACCTCTGATTATCAAACGGCTTTCACACCATTATACAACAGCACAAAAAATGCCAGACGATCTGATTACAAGACGTGTCGCACTTCGCGATTTCAATGAAGGGTACGCCTACACACGCCAAATCCTCTTAGGACTCTTTGACCTCAAGATCCATGGTGAAGCGCCTCTGACGGAATCTGTGCACACTGTCTACACAAAACTCTATAAAGAGCTCTTTCCAAGCATTCAAATTCTCGAGACAAGCTATTTTCCAACAACATTCGGTCACCTCATGGGAGGCTATGATGCTGGGTACTATGGTTACCTTTGGTCCAAGGTATTTGCCGAAGACTTGTTCTCTCGCTTTGAAAAAGAAGGTCTTCTGAATAACAAAGTTGGCGCCGCCTACCGGCACTCGATCCTTGAGCCGGGCAATATGCAAGACCCAGAGATCCTCATGGAACAGTTCTTAGGCCGAGCTCCTTCCGAAGAAGCTTTTTTCAAAAGATTTCATCTTTAAACGAGATGGCCGATACAGCCAAGCATTTCTGAATTAATTGCCTATAGCTATCCAATTAAAATAAAAAGTATTAGTGAGTGTGCCAGGATACACTGAATTTGCAATAAACTGAAAGCCTGTTGTGCTTGTATTGTATGCACACAGAACAAACCAATCAGGATTTCCTCCGTCTTGACTTGACAAGAATATTATAGGAATATTCGTAAAAGCTACTGGAAATGTTATATTTGCCACTAAGTTGCCATACTGTGTCAGTGATGCCTTATAAATACTAAACCGCCCAAATTGCGAAACTATGTTTTGAACACCACTGAGTGAATAATTTGTTGTTCCTGCTGTACTAAAAACAGTGGCTCTTCAGACTATGTTGTGCGTAGCCTAAAATGATGCATCGAGTCTTTTCTCTTTTTTGTTAGATTTGGTCAGGAAGAAGTGATTATAATGCAGCATGCTAAAGCACACTGATAAGTTTTTAGAATGGGTTCTTTCGA
>CAIUGE010000008.1 GCA_903898645.1 Oligoflexia bacterium
TCCGACAAATCAAAGAGGTGATCGAAAATATCGAGCTGGAGAGAGAAAGACAGAATCAGGAATGGGTCTCTTTGGCCGCATGAATATGGATGTGGGAGCTACTATAAAACTTAGCATCAACTAAAAATGGGACATGCTCGTCTAGGACTAGCTGACCCACCATAATTACCCGATGAACTCGGACTCCCTGCACGACCGGTGGATGGAGCAGACGCGGGCCTAACTGCTGCTAATGAAATTGGAGCACCTAAAGATACAGCATCATAAAACCCAGCTCCATAACCTAAACCGTATGCAGCTCTGGGACTAGCTGGACCTTGCCAATCCATAGAACCTAGACCGTAAGCACTCGAATGATCATAAGATCGCGTACCTAATCCGTGACTACTAAGAAGGTGTCCAAAGCCTGCCCGCGATGCTCTCTCCTGCTCAAGCTGCAAACGAGGTACGGAGCCTGCCGATCCAGCTCCCACCCTTGCGGCAGACGGACGATACGCCCCCTCGAGCCTTCCAGCACCATACATTCCATGAGACAATCCTATAAACGCTATATTCATAAATACTAAAAAAAACATTATGTTATTTCCCTTATGCGAATGAGTGCCTCAACGACCGCTCATCATGAGCTTCAAAAACCTTTAGTATAGACAAATGCATGTTGCATGCCATGTCTTCCATATGCTGCACTCATACATCAATCAGTGACAGCACCAGGACACAGAAGCCACAAACTGTGTCAACTCATACCCTGTTTTCAAACCATTCTTTCACGTCATTGAACGCACTTTTAAGGAGAGCGTCACTGCACCCTCATCGACACGCCCTCGCGGGCTTCATACTCAAGAACAAGTGACAATAAACATACGACTCAGAAAATCTCATCATACGCATGACACTATCTTGAGATAGGCTTATTTCTTTTTGAATCGCAACTGACATACCTGGCATTTCAGAATGTACCATCGGTCTTATTTCTCTGTGCAAGCATCAACCAACCGTGCACGTATCGTCACTTGGCCGCCCATTTCTGTATTTTTAAGATTAAAACTATCGATGCACTGCTGATAATGCATCTCAATACCTGAATCACTGCTCACGACAGAAAGCTATGCTCTTATTTTTGGAGCTCCAATACTTATAAAGGTATCTCTACTCAATCACGTAATTGAAGTTGCAATACACTCTGAGACACCTGAATAAATTGCGCGACACTAGCCTCAATATCTTTATCCTGCAAAGAACGTGTCTGATCACAAAAAGTCACGCGTACTGCAAGCGACGCTTCTTCTTCTCGCTGATACATATCAAAAATTCGGCATTTTACCACATAAGGCAGTGCTAACGCTGCCTGCACAAGACGTTCTGATACAAACCCCTTGGGTACCATAAAGGAAAAATCACGCTCAATGGACGGAAACTCTGACCACTGAACAAAATGCGCTACCGGTTCTTCCACGTGTGCAGGTAAGCGAACACGCCCATACCAGACCTGGCCGACCCGCTTCCATTTTAAAGTTTTAAGAATCCGCGGGTGAATTGCACCAACAGCACCACCCTCAAATGTCGCAGAAAGACCAGGATGCCCATAACTTGGTGCTTCAGCACCATAGTGCTGAGATTTATGCAGCAAACCAAGCACTTCGTTCATAACATGCTTGATATCAAAAAAATCAATCGGCCGCATCTCAAGGGCATCAGCATACTGCGTCCCGTAGGCCACAAATGCCAACTCCTCATACTCACCTTCGGCTGTAAAAATACGCCGCACTTCAAAAAGCCGCACCTGAGGAGATGATTGTCCAAAATGATGATTCACATTCATCAAAAGCTGCTTAACAAGCAGCGGTACCATGTCAGATGACAAAACTGCATGCTCCTCACTCAAAGGATTAAGGACTGGTACGCCGTCTACACCATAAAGACTCAGGAGCTCATGACTACAAAATGCTAATGTGCACGTTTCATAAAATCCTAGCGCAACCATCATATTCTGCACTTGCTCGATGACTGGTGCGCTTCTGTGATGCCGGTAACATGGCTGCGGCAATGTATTTGCTACAGCCTCAAAACCAACAACGCGAAAAATTTCCTCAGCACAGTCCTGAAAGTGCGTCACATCCATACGGTACCAAGGAGGTGTGACTAAAATACTTTCGCCTTCAAGGGTACACAAAAAACCCAAGCGCTCAAAATACTCCTTAAGCACAGGTCCAGTCAGCGGTACCTTCAAACCTAAAAATTCTGTAATTGTAGCTACCTGAAATGCAATTGGCTCTCGCTTCATAGAAGGTGCTAGGACGTAGCCTTTTAAAGCCTGCACGTGCTTACCACTCCAAAGCCCCACCAACTCCTGAAAACGACCCAAAGCCCATACCTGAGCAAATGGAATCGTTCCTCGCTCAAATCGAATGGCAGCTTCAGTTCTCTCCTGTGGTTTGATCCGACGGTCAATTGCCTCAGCTATAACACGCTTTGTATCATCAGTTACAATAGTCGGCTCCACCCCATTCAGCTCAAAGACAGTGTCTTCTGCCGCATACAAAGAAAGGGGCTGACCACATTCCAGCATGACATACAGACTCACAGCCTCAATGTTCGACCGGGGCTTAAGACCAAGAATCTCAAGACGCGCCAGCACCCAGGAAGGTACTTCACAGAAACTGAGATCCTCAAAAAGAGCAAGCGCACAACCCCTAATCGGCAGTGTCACATGCACATCAAGCCCCTCAGTGGGCATTGCAGGCACACGTGCCAGCGCAACATCACAACGCAGGTGGGAGGCCAACTCTCGAGCAATCCCCAGATGACTAAGACAATCTGCACGATTGGCAGGTGATGCAATATCCAAAATCCAATCATCCCGATAGAGCATGAGAGCAACCCCAACACCTATGGCCTGGTCCTCTCCCAAAATCCAAAGCCCAACTCCATCATCGCCAAGAAGACCTAACTCTTGACGCGAACACAGCATCCCCATCGACCTATAACCACGGATCGTGCTTTCTTGAATCTGCATGCCCCCTGGCAAAATTGCCCCAGCACGCGCAAGAGGCACAACATCGCCCACCTTCATATTTTGCGCACCGCAGACAATCGATCGCACCGACGCTCCATCATCTACCTGACATAAATGCAATCTATCGGAATCAGGATGCCGCACTTTTTCTAAAATACGCGCGGTCACCACATCTTCTAATCCTGCCCCAGCATACGTAATGGATTCTACTTCTAAACCACGACGAGTGAGTCTATCTGCAGCCTCCTCAGGATGTATCGACCCAACATCAACAAGTTCACATAGCCAATTCCAGGAATAACGCATTAATAGCCTCGAAAACGAAAGAGTTGCAAAAAGCGCATATCACCCTGAAACATATGCCGAATATCATTCACTTCATGGAGAAGCATTGCCATACGCTCCACTCCCAGCCCAAGAGCAAAGCCAGTCACATCCGTCACACCTGCCGATGTCAGCAAAAAAGGATGAACCATGCCACAACCTAAGACTTCAATCCAACCTGAAGAACGACAAAGCTGACAATGTCCAACACCACGGCATTTGAAACACTCGATATCAACTTCAGCCCCAGGCTCAACAAAAGGAAAATAACTTGGGCGCATACGAAACTTTACTGTACCAAAAAGCTCACTCAAAAGTTCACCCAAGACACCCTTGAGATCACTCATGCGCACACCTTTATCAACAAAAAGCCCTTCAATTTGATGAAACAAAGGAGAATGGGTTGCATCAGCTTCACACCGGTAGACAGCGCCCGCTGCAAAAATACGAATGGGCGGCTTCTTCTCACGAAGAACCCGCATCTGTACCGATGATGTATGTGTTCTTAAAACATGGCCTGGCTTGATAAAAAAAGTATCATGCATCTGACGCGCAGGATGATCAGCTGGAATATTCACAGCCTCAAAATTAAAATACTCAGTTTCAATCTCGGGCCCTGATGCCGACTCAAAACCAAGACGACCAAGAATAGCTGCAATACGCCGCGTTGTCTGCGTTAAAATATGTAGGGATCCAGGATGCAGTCGTCTAGCAGGTGCCGTTACATCGACAGCCTCAGCTGCCAAGCGCTTATCCAAGTCACGCTCCTCACAGATCTGACCGCGAGATGCCAACCCCTCTTCCAAGCGCTCCTTCCATGTATTAGCAAAGGCACCTATCTGTGGCCGTTCCAAGGCAGACACCTGGCCTAAGCCCTTCAGAACCTCACTCAAAGCACCTTTTTTTCCAAAAACACGGAGACGGATCTGCTCGATAGCAGCTGCATCCATTGCAGCCTCTATATCAATCAGCGTCTGATTCCCTAACGCCTCGAGCTTATCGCGCATACCTAAACCGCTGGAGCAAGTGAACGCACCTGATCAACAAGCGCACTAAATCCCAGCGGATCAACAATAGCAATATCAGAGAGCACTTTGCGATCAAGACGCACATTTGCCTTCTTGAGCGCTGAAATCAATCGACTATAGCTAATCTGATTATTATTCGCTGCAGCCGAGATACGAGCAATCCATAATTGACGAAAATCACGCTTCTTGACGCGACGGTCACGATACGCATAGGTAAAAGCACGATCCACTGCCTCAGATGTCCGGCGGAACTTATTTTTCCTACCGAGAACAAACCCCGAAGCTCTCTCTAAAACCTTATTATGACGACGACGTCTCTTAAACCCACGTTTTGCGCGAGGCATATTACTTTCCCTTTCCTATACACCGTAAGGCATGCATTCAGCGACATGCTGCCAATCACCAGAAAATACGTACCCACCACTACGAAGCTTGAGCTTCCGTGCGGCACTCTTGCTGCCAAGATTATGGCGCTTGTTTGTTCGTTTAAACTTAATCTTTCCTGTCGCTGTAAAGGAAAAACGCTTTGCTGCCGCCTTTTTAGTCTTCAGTTTCATAGTGCGTAACCATACCTCGGCCTCAAGAAGTGCGTCAAGCGCAATTTTATGTCTCTGGCTTCACAATGACTGACTTTTGTGGTGCAGCACTCTTCTTGCTCGATGCAGGAGCCAGCACCATGATCAGCTTCTTGCCTTCCATCTTTGGAGGAGACTCGACGACACCGATATCCTTCACAAATTCAATAAGCTGCTTCATCATCTTAAAACCCTGCTCAGAGTAGGTGACTTCACGGCCACGAAACATAACAGTCACTTTAGCCTTGTCGCCCTCTTCCAGAAACTCACGCACGTTCTTGAACTTATAGTCAAGATCATGCACATCTGTCTGCGGTCGCAATTGGACTTCTTTGACCTTGATCACAGTCTGCTTCTTTTTTGCCTGCTGATCTTTTTTCTTTTTCTCGTACTTAAACTTGCCATAGTCGCAGATCTTGCAGACCGGAGGCTGTGCATTTGGCGACACCTCCATGAGATCGAGGCCTCGTTCTTTCGCCATAGCGAGAGCCTCATAGGTAGGCACGACCCCTACCTGGGCACCATGCTCATCAATAAGCCGAACTTGAGGCACACGTATGCGCTCATTAAGTCTGTGCTCATCCTTGTTCTGGACTGGAACCTGACCTCTTGGGAAACGTGGACGTGGAAGTGATGGTCCAGATGGACCTGCTGGAGTTGGGGGACTAGACGGTATAAAAGCCATTCGTATGTTTCGTAGAAACCTCCTCAGAACACGCTAGCGAAAAAAAGACAAACTGTCAACAATGAGAATCTTCTGCATCGCATCACAATTTTTTACTTTTCTTGGTAACTGATTTCTTGGAGGACTTTTTTTTTGCCTTTTTTGCTGGCTTAAGCGTTCTCATACTCTTCAGGAGTGCAGTCAATTCCTTCTTTTGAGCACTCACAAAGGCTTTGACCTTCTTAATTTCTTCTGGCAGCGAACCTGACAAACGCTCCAGCTGTTTCTTTTCCTTCTCAACAAACTGCAAAATCTTTGTTACATCTCCAGCAAAGAGCTTTTTAACTTCTTTACTCTGATGCTTTGCATACTTACGGGCCTCATCCAGCACAGGCTGATGAGACAGCACCTCATGCAACTTATTCTGCGCATTTTTCACTTTGCCTAGTACTTTATGTAGTTCACTTTGAATTTTTTTATCTAATGCCATACACCACCCCATAGGATGAGCATACGCCACTACAGCAAAAGTGCAAGTGTCATAAAAGATATTCAAAGATTGACTTAGTGCGTCAAATGCTATAAAACGAGTAGCATGAAGATACACATTTTGGCTCTTCAGACTATGTTGTGCGTAGCCTAAAATGATGCATCGAGTCTTTTCTCTTTTTTGTTAGATTTGGTCAGGAAGAAGTGATTATAATGCAGCATGCTAAAGCACACTGATAAGTTTTTAGAATGGGTTCTTTCGA
>CAIUGE010000009.1 GCA_903898645.1 Oligoflexia bacterium
AGACAAGGTCTTATCTATTCGTTCATTGGCAGCAAGGTAGATGTTGAGGAGGGTTGTTTGATGGGAGCAGTGTGAGTCGAGAGGTTCAAGCACTGTTCTGAGAGAGGCCAGGGGTGAAATTCTTCTGGCCCACTCACCTCGGCCATCACAAGCGCACTTTCAAGCACGGTGAGTAGTCCTTGGGTAGCGAGCTCCTCGAATATTTACTTTGCTGCTGGGTCAGTTGGGATTGGGAGTGCATTGCCTACGCATACGCTGGATGTAAGCGGGAGTGTGGCGGTGAGCGGCGCTACGCCGATATATACAAACGGCATAGCAATTGGAACCATCATCAATGGCACATGGTTGGCTCAGTCAAGTGCTACTGTTAATATTGCACAAAATTTATATACAATAACAGTGTCGCCAGGGACATGGATGATCGCTTGTTCTGTTGATTTTAGTGGCGCCGCAGCAAACGGACTGATTTATTTAACTGTTGGTCCAACGAGTGGCGCTATTAATCAAACCGGTGGATTGAATAGGGTATGCTCCAATATCTTAGCGTCGAATGAAGTAGCATTACAGTCCACAGTTTTTCAAACAATAGCATCTACAACGACATACTATTGCATAGGCCAATCAAGCACAGGAGGGTATTGGTCCAATGCTTTTAGTTCGTTTTATGCTGTTAAAATTGTCTAGGCGGGCCTGAGAGAAGAGAGCATTGAGCTAAGGGACGTATAACATCTTGGGCTCAAGTTGCAGCGCATCCTTCATGGTTGTGCACATCGAACTATCTTCCCCAGTTGCTTGACGGGGGGATACCGTCATGGTAGCGAGAAGAGAAGCGATAAGGAGTTTTTGGCGTGCAGATCTTGGACCTCACAATGTCTTTTCTATTGAGCTGGCTTGAGCAGCATTGTAGCGGCCTTCTGAGCGCAGGTGCTGAGTTTGGTGTTTTTCTGAACAGTTTGGGAATCAATGCAACAACTTTGCTTGATGCTGTCTGTATTGCAGTTCTTTATTCGATTCTCCGTCGTGTCTATTTTTTGCCATTTCAAAAACTCATCCATGCTCGGCGCAGGAAAACAGTGGAAGATGCTTTGGCTGCAGAGAAGATCCGTGCTGAGGCAGAGGCGCGGCAGCTCCAGTACCAGGAGAAAGTTGCTCAGGAGCGGGCAGAATTGCGCGCCATGTATGATCTGGCAAAGCGTCAATCCCAGGATCAAGAGACAGATGTTATTGCTCGTGCTCGTGATGAGGCAAAGAAGATAGCCCAGCATGCATCAGAGGCTGCGGCACATGAAAGGGAGGCCTTGCTTACACAGATGGGTTCTGAGGTAGACGTTCTTGCAGAACATGTTGCAGCGCAATTGGTGTCAGGCTTGTCCTGAGGGAAAACAATATGCATCCTTTATTTTTACCTACAATGAATTTTTTGATCCTTATCGCGCTTCTTGTCTGGAAAGGGCGTGCGCCTGCGCGGCTCTGGGTGAAGGATAGGCATGTGCAGATGCGTGACAATATTGCGACAGTTGCAGAAAAGCTTCGGCTTGCAAAAATATTTCATGAAGACACCTTGTTAAAAATCAAGGGTTTAGAAGTTGAGCTGGCGCATATGCGGGAGCATATGCGTACAGATATTCAGCAGATGCAGCAAAAAGGGTACTTGGAGGCGCAGCGTGAAGCAAGTGCTGCTATTCTTGGTGCTCAACGCGTTGCAACATCCTTTGCAGTAGAAAATCGTCGGCAGATTATTGCGACAGTAGGTGCACAGGTTTTGGATTTGGCAGAAGCACGTGTGCGAGCTCAGATGCATGAAGAAGGTCGGCATGGGCTTGCAGCCAAGAAATTTGTTGAATCTTTAGGGGTGCGTGCATGAGGTTGGCTCGTATTTACGCAGAGGCTTTGTTTTCTCAGGTACAAGATGCGGGAGTTGTATTGGATGCCTTTGCAGCAAGCTGTCAAGATCCATCACTTCGGCACACGTTGGTTGCAGGATGCCTTGCGTCCCGTCATAAGGCGCTTATTGTGGGACAGGCGGCACGTGCTGCTGGTTTTCCGGATGGAATTACTCGATTCCTCGAGCTTTTGGCGCGCAAAGGGCGGCTCTCTCTTATTGGTGATGTGGCCCAAGCATACAGACAACTTGCTTTAGAAAAAGCCGGGATACTTGTTGCGCAGGTGCGGTCTGCAGGCGCATTGTCAGATGCTTCTTTGGAGCAGATAAAAAAACGTTTAGAAGAACATTTGGGGCGACACGTCCTTTGTGATGTGTCAGTGGATGCAAGGCTTGTTGGGGGCGTACAGGTAATGGTGGCAGGTGTCACATATGATCTGACTGTGCAATCGCAGCTTCAAAAGATGCGCGATTGTATTGGAATAGAGTAGAAACTGGAGAAGAAATGACGATTCGTCCTGAAGAGATAACGCAGATATTAAAGACCCAATTAGCAAATGTAGATAAGTCTCTGGATATTGCAGAGACTGGGACTGTGATGACAGTTGGCGACGGGGTTGCAAAGGTATATGGGCTTGAGAAAGCCATGTCGGGTGAGCTCGTCGATTTCGGCGGCAATCTTTTTGGTATGATTTTGAATCTGGAAGAAGAATCAGTAGGCGTCGCTATCTTGGGTGATGGCAAGCGTGTCTGTGAAGGTGCTCAGGTTCGAAGGACACATAAGATTGTTCAGGTTCCTGTTGGGGAGGCGCTTTTAGGTCGTGTGGTGAATGCGCTTGGTGTTGCCATTGATGGCCGTGGCGATATCGCAAGCACGACATTTAGAAAAATTGAAGTCAAAGCGCCTGGTATTGTTGCTCGACAGTCTGTTAAAGAGCCTTTGCAGACTGGCATTAAAGCCATTGATGCTATGATTCCTATTGGTCGTGGGCAAAGAGAGCTTATCATTGGGGATCGTCAGACGGGGAAGACGGCAGTTGCAATTGATACTATTATCAATCAGCGTGGCAAAGGTGTGACGTGCATCTATGTTGCGATCGGCCAAAAACAATCAACAGTTGCACAGGTTGTTGACCAGCTTCGTCAAAAAGGTGCTCTTGAGCATACAATTATTGTCGCAGCGACAGCGGCAGACCCGGCCCCCCTTCAGTTTTTAGCAGCCTACACGGGTGTGACAATGGGTGAGTGGTTCCGTGACAATGGGAAGCACGCCTTGATTGTCTATGATGATTTAACCAAGCAGGCGCAGGCATATCGACAGTTGTCGCTTCTTTTGCGCCGACCTCCAGGGCGCGAAGCATATCCAGGGGATGTTTTTTATTTGCATTCGCGTCTTTTAGAGCGCGCAGCAAAGCTTTCTGAGAGTTTAGGCGGGGGTTCTTTGACTGCGCTTCCTATCATCGAAACGCAAGCAGGCGACGTGTCCGCGTATATTCCAACAAATGTGATTTCCATTACTGATGGGCAGATTTTTTTAGAAACAGACCTTTTTTACTCTGGGATTCGCCCAGCTGTGAACGTTGGGCTCTCTGTTTCGCGTGTTGGCGGGAGCGCACAGATTAAGGCTATGCGACAGGTTGCAGGTACTCTGAGGCTTGATCTTGCTCAGTACCGTGAGAAGGCAGCATTTGCTCAATTTGGGAGCGATCTTGATGCGGCAACACAAAAGCAGCTTGCTCGTGGACAAAGGTTGACTGAAATGCTCAAGCAGGCGCAGTATGCGCCACTTGCAGTCGAGCGTCAGGTCGTTGTGCTTTTTGCCGCAACGAATGGATTTGTCGACACTGTCGCTATTGAGAGATTGCGCGCCTATGAAGCGGAGATGCTGATGTATATTGAAGCGCAATATCCAGAAATACTCAGCGAGATTCTCTCTAGTGGAAAGATTGACGATCAACTTTGTAACAAGCTCACTCAGGTTCTGGGTGATTTTGGTAAAGTTTTTGGTGTTTAATGCCTAGCATTAAGGATCTCAAAAAAAGCATTGGAAGCGTCAAAAACACGCAGCAAACTACGCGAGCTATGAAGATGGTTTCTGCGGCAAAGTTTCGCCGTGCACAGGATCTTGTTGGAGCCTATAAACCCTATGCGTCTGGGCTAGTGGAAATGCTTCATGGGGTCATTGGTCATCAACCTCATAGGGCAATTGAGAAAGAAGGGGCCGAAATTCGGCGAGTACTTATCGTTGTTGTGACGTCTGATCGCGGGCTTTGCGGTGCATTTAATAGTTCTGTGCTGCGCGCTGCGCAAAAGTTTTCTGAGATTCCTGGATGTGAGTATACTTTTGCAGGCATAGGGCGCAAGGCATGCGAGTATTTAAAGTTTCGTCAATTGCCACGTTGGGCTGCATTTGAAGAGTCGGCTGCAGATATTTTGAAGGGCAGGGTCTCTTTTTCTCGGGCGAAGAGTTTGGCAAGTATGCTGATGGATTGGTATTATGCAGACCAGTGCGATGCTATTGAGATTGTCTCTAATAGTTTTGTTAATGCGGCAACACAGATCACTCGTACTGAAAGATTCCTTCCTATTCGTCAAGCAGGCGCTTTTCATGAGGGCACCTTAGTGCGTCCCAGTCAGGATCATATGATTGACGCTTTGTTTGCAGCGTACGGAGAGGTGATGCTTTCGAGAATCTTGCTTGAGTCGCAGGCAGGTGAGCACGGGGCACGGATGGCAGCTATGGAGAATGCTACTAAGAATGCAGGGGAGCTGATAGGGAAGCTGACGCTGCAGTACAACAAGCAGCGACAAGCTGGAATAACAAAAGAACTTTTAGAAATTATTGCTGGCAGTGAATCGCAGAAAAGCGCGTAGAAGGAGTACGGTATGGTAAGTAGTCAAGCAGGGCAGTCGTCCGGCTTTGTTAAGCAGGTGATTGGTCCTATTGTTGATGTCGAGTTCCCTATGGGGGCATTGCCAGGAATTTATTTTGCATTGCGCGTTGGGGAGATTGTTCTGGAAGTTGCGCAGCATATTGGCGAGAACACAGTTCGTTGTATTGCTATGGAAAGCACTGATGGCCTTGTTCGTGGGCAGGAAGTGATCAACACAAATGATCAGATCCAGATGCCAGTAGGTCCTGAAACGCTTGGGCGTATTTTGAACGTTATCGGGGAGCCTGTCGATGAGATGGGGCCAGTAGGTGCAAAAAAGCACTATGGCATCCACCGTTCCCCACCGTCATTTCAGGAGCAAACTGTTGCAGTGCAGCCGTTTTTTACAGGCATTAAAGTTGTCGATCTTTTAGCTCCCTATGCACGCGGAGGCAAAATTGGTCTTTTCGGTGGTGCGGGCGTGGGCAAGACAGTCCTCATCATGGAGCTTATCAATAATATTGCTACGCAGCACGGCGGTTATTCTGTCTTTGCAGGCGTTGGAGAGCGTACTCGTGAAGGTAATGACCTTTGGATGGAGATGAAGGAATCGGGTGTTATTAATAAAACAGCCCTTGTCTATGGGCAGATGAATGAGCCGCCAGGAGCCCGTGCACGCGTTGCGCTCTCTGCTCTTTCTGTTGCCGAGTATTTCCGTGATGAAGAAAACCAGGACGTGCTGCTTTTTATCGATAATATTTTCAGGTTCACCCAGGCAGGTTCAGAAGTGTCGGCCCTTTTGGGGCGCATTCCTTCAGCTGTTGGCTATCAACCAACGCTTGCGACGGAAATGGGCGCCTTGCAGGAGCGGATTACCTCAACGCAAAAGGGATCTATTACGTCGATTCAGGCAATCTATGTGCCTGCGGATGACTATACCGATCCAGCGCCTGCAACAACCTTTGCACATTTGGATGCGACAACTAACTTGTCGCGTCAAATTGCAGAGCTCGGGATCTACCCAGCTGTTGATCCGCTCGCATCGACGTCACGTGTGCTTGACCCACGTGTTGTGGGTGAAGAGCACTACCGGGTTGCTCGTCTTGTGCAATCGATTTTGCAGAAATATAAAGATCTCCAGGACATTATAGCAATCTTGGGAATGGATGAGTTGTCTGAAGATGACAAAGTGACAGTTGCAAGGGCACGTAAGATCCAGAAGTTCTTGTCACAGCCATTTTTCGTTGCGCAGCAATTTACTGGTATCCCCGGTGCATTTGTCAGTATTGAAGACACAATTCGTGGATTTCGTGAAATCATAGAGGGCAAGCATGATCAATTGCCAGAACAAGCTTTCTATCTTGTTGGAACTATTGAGGATGCGGTAGCCAAAGCGAAGGCGCTTTAATGATGGAACTGCAATTTACTCTCGTATCGCCCGAGCGGAGCCTCTGTCAAAATCTGGCCGTGAGGCAGGTAACGCTACCTGGCTGTGAAGGCCAGATTCAGATCCTGCCTGACCATATAGATTTTGTGAGTACTCTTATGACCGGCGTCTTCTACTATACCCTGATGGACGGAAAGCAGCACTTCGGTGCTCTTTCTACAGGGTTTGTCGAAGTGCGTCAGAATCGTGTACGTGTTTTTGCGCATACTGCTGAAAGAGCTGAGGATATAGATCATGCTCGTGCAGTCAATGCACAGCGTCGTGCAGAGGAAAAACTTCAGGGAAATGGCTCGGCGCGCAAGTATGAACTCAAGCTGCAGCGTGCCCTGGTGCGTCAGCAAGCATCACGAGCTGCACAACAGTAAGTTGCAATCCATTTTTGTTCTGATATCATAGTATAAAGATGTTACAGCTTCTGTTTTTACTCAGTGCACTCGCGCATGGGGATGATATCAGTTTCATTCCGGGCGTATTGGCTAGGCTGCAGTTCCAGGCAATTCAAAGTGAAGTGAAGAAGTTGCTCACTGATGCAAGTACCTATGGGCCTGTCCATGTGCAGCCGTGGGCGCATTTCGTGGCCAATAGTCAGAACACGCCTTTTGAGCAGCCTGAAGTGCATGCGCATATACGTCAAGTCACCCATGAATCACCTAATGACCCCCGCGGCTGGTATGAAGCAACGGCCGAAGGGCGTGTCCCAACCTATTTTTGGCGTGATGCACAGGGGAATTCCTCAGGTTATGAGCTTTTTCCAGAGAATATTTTTCCTGTACTGCAGCAGTCCTCACAAGCAAGCCTTGGGGATAGAGGCATTGTCTTTGGTCGTTTATCAGAGCATGTTCGTTTGGTGACACTGCCTGATACAGAAGAGTCGCCTAGCGTCAAACTCCTCCTCGATGCTGATAAAAAGGTTGTATCAACTGAATCTGAGGCGACCTACTTTGTCTTCTATGGCGTTGCAGTAGGTGAGCATCTTCTCTATGTTACTGTCGATGACCAAGAAGGTGCGATTGATGTGCCAGTTGCCGCTGGAACTGTTACTTTTCTTGATGTAACCGATATTTCATTTCGTTCTTTGCGCGGGCAGGTTTTTTCAGGTCCAGAACTTGCGCATTCCGTGCCCCTTGACCGTGTAACAGTAAGGGTCTTAGGGCAATCAGAAGCCGTTGCAGAAACTGATCAAGATGGTTTTTTTGAGATAGAAGGCGTCATAGCCTTTGGCTCCTACCCTCTTGTGATGGAAACAGACCGTGCACGAGGCTATACTCATCGCTACAAGGTAGGGCCAGACGATACTATTGAACTTCTCCGTATACCTGTCCGCTATATTAATCACTGGCTTAAGCAATCCCCTGAAAAAATAGAAGGTAAGGGCATTATCTATGGCAAGCTTGCACCTGGTCAGCAAGCCCGTATGCGGCAAGCCAAAGTCGAGCACTTGCGACCAGTGGATCTTCAGGTAGGGCTTGGTGAGCTATTAGAAGCCCAGGACGACATTGCAGATGCAAGCCCCTTTCTAGGTATTGCAAGCCCCGAGGGTCTGACTAAAGTCGGTATCGTTGCTAATAGCCACGTCCAGCTCTCAACCTTCTTTCCCGTATCTCCTGGGGTCATAGACGTCATGCCTGGTATCTAGCGACGTTTATTCGCTGTCGTCATTTCGCCATGATGATTCTCAAGTTGGTACACCATGACACATCATTTCTCGTGAAAGAGATGCGTTCAATTCTTTGTTGGAGTGCTCATGAAGGACCTTGTTTTGCTATTTTGCGAAGTTCTTTTTCTTCCGCTTCAGAGAGCTCTGCAATTTGAACAACCTCCTGAAGAGGCATCCCATTGCGCATAAATTTGAGAGCCATCAAGAGACGCTCTTCAGCTTTCCCCTCAGCTTTGCCTTCGGCCTTGCCTTCAATTTTGCCTTCAGCTTTGCCTTCGGCTTTGCCTTCAATTTTGCCTTCAGCTTTCAGGTAATCCGCCATCGTTTCCATAACGCCCATCTCCCTTATAAAATCATTTTTCTGTAATTCTTTGGTCAACTTTTTCGCAGACGACGGCAACGAGAGTCTGCAAATATACAAAACTGTCTGTGACGTGTAAAAGCGTGCTACTTCTGGTGTCAAATGCTTGACAACTGCATCAATCGTCTGCGCAATGAGCTTCACGTGTGATGAGATATCCCCTGATCGAGCATATTTTTGAGCGGCATGCAGTAGGCTGATAACCCGATATCCAAGAATGTCTTCATCCGACATGACTGCGCTATCCACAAGATACGTATCTGCAAGAAAACAATCGAGAGCAAAATCATCATCAAAAAGCTCCCTCAAGCTGAGCGAATGTGGGTACGGCTTGCCATCTTTACCTTGGTAGCAGAGGCTTGCTACGACAGCAGGCAGCGAGTACTTATATTCTCTTTGCTTTCTGTCGTCGAGCATGATTTTCAGCTTATAATCTATCATCCTATCGCGCATGTTTAATGTTGGAGTTGACTGGTGTTCAGTCAGCAGATAGAGATAACAAGGTTTGCCTGTCACAGTCTTTGTTTTGTAGACAATATCTGATGCCCGCTCTCGTAACTCTTCGTTGATATAGCTTGTTGTGGTGAGCTTAATATTCATCAAATCTATTCGCTTTGCTACATGTGGAGGCAAATGCTGCATGAAATATTCACGAGCAACCTCCACGATACGAAGGCTACTCCGAAAGTAGAGATCATGCACATTATGAACAACGCTTTGTTTATCCATGTTTGGATAATACTCTGCATTTTTTGTGTCGTCAATGGGGCTCTGCTGGAGTTTTGTGATTTTGACAAGTCATGGACGGCCGCGAATGAGTCATACAAAATGCTTTGTAGCGTAGACAGCAGATAAATGGCATCTTGAAGTTGGGGCTCATGCAGACGAGCATTTGACATTGACGTATATAAATATAATGGCACCGATAGTTGGCGTGTTTGGCGGCAGGAGAAAGATCGTGTAGAGTGGGGGTTAGGCTAGAAGAATTGCAGGCTCAGTGGAGAGGCGTGAGGGCCGAGCTCGCAAAGATGGAGTCAGCCAACCAGTCTTTACAATAGTCATTAGTTGTTGTATAGTGGCGATCTATGAATCATGTGCTCTCTTTTTTTGTTTTTGTCCATGTAGCTATGGCTATAGTTGTGAAACATCCTAGCGAGATTGCTTTTAAACATGGCGTGACCATGCAAATGGTTGAGGATAGAGCGCACAAGAAAGCATTTGGTACTCCGGGTGTCTGCGCAATTATAGTGGGTGATCCACTCTACGGTGAGATTTATACTGGTGTTTTTGTTTATGCATCAGGAGATACAGGGTATGTTTTGACTGCGGCGCATGGCGTGAGTCAGCACGCGCCTGCTTCGTTTTATCTTTCGTTTGATCACGATATTCGTGATGGACAAAGAATTCAAGTATCACAGGTGCATATTCATCCTAAATTTGATATTTTCAATGAACGTTCCATGCATGATATTGCTCTCCTTGAATTTAAATTGGATGATTCATGGAAGAAGATGATGCCAGTGCCCATGGATATAAGGGGTGATTGTGGGCTTGGAGTTTTTTGCGAAGGATCAATAGTGGGGTATGGGCAATTTGCGACGAATGACTTAATGATGGGTGATTCAGGTCGGGTGCATGCAGGGACAACATGGGTGCAATTGCAGTCTGTTGCTGAGGGATATCCATTATTCGGATCCTTGCTGCCTCATAAAGCAAATCAGAAAGATTCGTCTGGGAAATCAATTGTGGCAGCTACAATGAGCCATCATTTTGATGTACGGAATCCTATTTATAATGGCCGGCAATTAATGGTTCCTACGATACGTATACATGATGAACAAAGTATGGTTTTTGGTAGTGATATAGGGGGGCCTTTGTTTTTGAAAAATCAAGCAGGTAACATTAAAATAGCTGGTATTGCTCGTGGCGTAACGTTTAGTAACTCTGTTGTGGAAGGAAATGAACGTTTTCATTCATTAATGACTTACTGGGAGCCGGTATTTCTCTATAAAGAATGGATTCATGGTATTCTGCTTGCGCCTAAAAAGGAATAATCGGTGCCGGACTGCTTTTTATGTAAAGACGATATAGATGGCGTAAATATTGACACCCTGGCATCAACCTAATAGTGCGCCACTACCATATTTAATGGCTATAGAACACAGATCCCGACCCCAAGGAAGAGAAATTTTTCTCTTCCCGTCTTTTTCTTTGATAGATTGGAGATTATGGACGGAGGATTAGGAG
>CAIUGE010000010.1 GCA_903898645.1 Oligoflexia bacterium
GTTTGAACCCTGCGCCTGTACGCCGAGTCCGAGGGGCCCACCCTCATCTTTCCCATAGCTTGTCCACATCGTTAGTTGCTCATTTCTAGCTCCTTCTTATGTGAGACTACGGCACACAAAGTTTCCCATCATCTGGCTCGCTGATATCGGGCTCCCTGCTGTGAAACTATATGGCAATGTGACTGAAGTCCCATGTGCTGAAAATGCAGCACAGAAACAAAGAAATATCGCCGCGTATAGAGTACTATGCATAATAAACTATTCTCCACAGACTAGCACGATACCACCCGGCCCTCTTTCATATCAAGCCATAAAATGACGTCACAATGACCCCGCCTCCCTACCACAGCACGTAGAGAGTGCTCGTGGTCAAATGCCGGGTATCCCGAGACCTCTTAGCTTACGTTTGGAAAGGAGCGTCCTTCCTAGGGTAACCCCAAGTTCGATAGAAAAGTATAGCCGCGTCGCACTACAATCGATGACAAGGCCCCATACAAGGAGCCCCTAGCCAAGCACAACGATTTCTATTTCCACTACAACGAAGCTTCAATATGGCGGGACGGCTGAAGATCGCGAATAGAGACTATCTGCTTTTCCTGCTTCCCTTGGAGGGACGCAATAGTAACAAGATGTGCACGCAGTTCGCGAAACATAGGATGCCGGATAGCATAGGCATTATCTTGCAAGACCACCTGACGAGCGCAGCGTGACTCCACATTCACGACGATAGGCGCTTTCATATTGGCCGTCATTTGAGACGTGTCATCAGGTATTGTGATCACACAAAGGACAGCGGCTGATTGCAAAGACCCAAGATTGAGGTCTCTCAATTCATGAGGACTCAATTGCACGCGATAGTTTTGATAAAAAACACTCGGCTCAAGGACAGGAAAAGCTATCCTCGGATCATCAATTGATTGGAGCCAAGTGATGAGCATATCATCAGCTGGGTCAAATAAACAATAACGACGCAGTGAGACAAATCCAATCATACCCTGAGGCATAGTAATGATTTCATCTTCTGCTATATCGATGCGTCCAAAACGAGGCGTTTCTATTACCACACACAAGCCCTCACTACCGTTAGTATGACTTTTTTTTCCCCAGGAACCAAATTATTTCTTCACTCCTGTGAATTGAGATTGGGAAGCATGCTCATTTTGCTCTTGAATAGAAGTATACACTTCTTCGCGATGGATCTTTGTCTCCTTTGGAGCTGTAATACCCAACCGAACTTGTTTACCTTTGATTTGAACAACGACAATCTTGATATGATCATCAATGGCAATACTCTCCCCAAGCTTACGCGTCAAAACTAGCATAGATTCTCCTTATCTCAAAAAATCAAGCAGCGTTGGCTGGATGAGTCTCTTCGAGGTTGCCAGTGAACTTTTAAAAAGGGCTTCCTGCTTCCCTAACTCAGTCACTACCTGAGCTATATCGGCATCTTCAAGTTTTGAAATAAGCTGTATGTTAGTCGCCACATGACGATCAAGCGTTTGAGCAGCGGCACCAATACCTGCTAATCTAGAACCTAACTTTGCACGCATTGCAACAAGATGCGCATGAAGCGCATCCAGACGATCAAGTGACCCCCGTGTACTCAGCTGATCTCCCACAGCAAGACTGATCTTCAGGTGAGACAGCTCTTGGAAAAGATTCACATCTTCTCCCACATCCCAGATCTGTGGGCCAGGCACATTGATAGCTAAACGCACTGACGGCCCCACGTCCACATACGCCTGACCTTGGTCACCGTGATAATTACCATCTACATCCACAGGGGGTTTTGTAACTTGGTACCCGCCAAAAAGGTAACGATCTCCAACGCGCACATTTGCCACAGCTATTGCTTGGTCATGGAGACTTGCCACTTCTTCACTGACGCCCATATTCGATTCATCACCGTTTGACAACCCCGCTTGACGAAGCGCAATGTCTTTGGCACGTAGCACGATATCGACAAATTCACTCAGAGCAGAGTCAGCGTTGCTAAGCATGTGCTCAGCTAACTGTGCATTCATATGAAACTGATCTGTTGTTACTTTTTCTGAACGTAATTCAAGCACTTTCGTTGCAGCTGCTGGGTCATCTGATGGGTGATTCAGTCGCTTGAGTGTAGATGCCTGACCCTGGAGCCCATCCATCCTCTCCCTAGACCGACTTAAGGTGTCTCGTACGGATTCAAAATTTGCATTCTCAGTCACCCGCACAATCTACCCCCTTCAACGTGTCAGCGAAAGTATCGTCTTCAATAACTCATCTGCTATTTGGATGACCTTTGCCGATGCATCAAAGATATGCTGAAACTGCAAGAGGGTCGTTGTTTCTTCATCGACAGAGACACCTGATAGTTCTTCTCTCACCTTTTCCAGTGCCGTAGAAATATCTTTTTGTTGATGCAAGCTGTCACGATTTCTTGCAACAAGCATCCCAATCCCAGAGACAATACCATTATAAGCATCATCAAATGACTGCATGTAGGCCGCTGCATCCATACTTGGACCTGATGCCACTGTTTTCTCTAACTGAAGGTCTGCTATAGCAAGTGCAATACGGTTGTCTCCGGGCGCATTGGCTTCAAATGCACTGACAATAGCTCCAGCGTCATCAGCAACAAGATCCGAGAGAGCAAACCGCTCACCTGCCCCAAATTGACTCACAGGATCACGAAAAAAAGCTATCCCGCTCCTACCATCTGGAGCAACCCCAGACGAATGCAGTGCATTCACCTGTTGAGATATCCCAAACGCAATCGCATCAAGTCGATCAATGATCGAGGATGCTGTCTTATCGCGCGTTTCAATAAGGCCACCTAATTTTCCTGTATGCAAGGAATGCGTCACAACCTCTTGCACATTGGCAGTGGTCGAAATATCAACGGCACCTGCACCTTTCCAGGTCATGATGGTGTCATCTTCAGTCGGTTCACTAGGCGTGCCAGGAGTGTGCGCAATCTGAAACGCATGAAACTCGCCGCCTGTGACAATAGGTCCAATGTTTTTTGCAATTACCTGCACATTGCCATGATTATCCTCAAATGTTGCAATATCCATGTAGCTCGCAATATGCTTGAGCGCCGTATCACGCTTATCGATAAGGTCGTTAGGAACACCCGAACCCGCTTGCATCTTACGGACCTCATCATTAATATGCGCAACAGCTCTCAGATGCCCATTCAGCTCACGGACGTGCTGCTCAAGACGGGAATCCATATGCCCCTGGAGCTCCTTAACCCCATCATAGACACGACGAAAATCACCAACAAGAGCCTGTGCGGACTCCCTCACTGATTCTCGTACTGCGGTGCTTTGAGGCTCCTCCGACAAACGGCGGAAGTCATTAAAAAAAAGTGAAATGCGATGATTCAGTCCATCACCGCCTAGCTCATTAAAAACATCCTCGAGCTGCGTCAGCAGGATATCCTTCTCCTCATACTGACCCATATCCCGCATAGAACTACGAATCTGCTTATCCATATAGGAATCATGAATACGATCAACCCTTGCAATGCGTGCCCCATCACCGTACTGCACCTGATCAAAGCCACCGCCTAATTGGATAGCCTCTGATTCAACACGCTGCCGAGAAAATCCTTCGGTGGCTGCATTCGCAATATTATGGCCTGCAGTGGCAATCCCTGCACGCCCAACGCTCATTCCCGAGCGCCCTATTTGCGTAATACTACCAATTGACATCCTCTTTACCCCTGCACTCTGAGCGTGCTGCGAGCATTCCCGGCACGTACATAAAGACCACTTGATGCGTACTGCTGCGTCCCACCACTGAGCGATTGCTTCATTTCTTCAATATGGAAAAGTGCCCGTTCAATAAGCCCTGCATTTGATTGTACCTGGAGCTGCAGTTTCTCAATGATAGTACGCAATTTTTTCTTCGAAGCCTCGTCAGAGATGGGACCAAGCTCGATAAGAACCCTCAACCTCGTCCAGTGTTCAGCCATAGTTTCTGTCACCTGAGCAAGCTCCTCCCGATGACCCCGACGGATCGCCTCTCGCTGCTCATGCACGAGAATCTCGAGCTGACCAAGCAGTGATTCACAGGCGTCAAGCCTGTGCATGCCCTGCGTGCTCCAAATGATCTTTGATCAAACTTTCAGCAACAGCAGATGGCTCAGGCATATACGTGCCCTCTGCTATCTTCTTCTTCAAATCCAAAATACGCTCTTCACGAACGTCAGGCGCCTGACGCGCTAATTCCTTTGCCTGAGCAAGCTCTCGCCCACGAGCAGAAATATCAGTCGCAACTGCCGTTTTACTCGGTGCATTTGACGCAGCAGCCTTCTCCGCTTGGTAGGCAGCAGTACGCTCCGCTTTCTGCGCTTTCTTTGCCTCACTATTTTTTTTTGCGTCCTGGACAACCTCTGGACTCTGATTCGTAACTTTCATCGCGCCCCCTCCTGAGACAACTATCTATCCTGTGTGTTTATACTACTTGTCTCGCGACAAATAGGCAACTATCTGCTCTGCTAAACCAAAACCTTTTTGATGAGCCGACTTATCAGCTATTTCACGATCAAGCATATTTCGATATATCTCTGTTGCAGGAGACTCACAATCGAGATCATTTTTTGGAACGGTCTTACGCATTGCCTCAAACATCATTGAGATAAAAAGCGCCTCCAAGCCTTCAGCTGCTTCGCGAATCTTTTCTTGCATGTCAGGTGTTGAGGAGGGAGGCGCTTGCGTTTTCCTTATTGCTGTATCCATATGCGCCTCTCCTCCCCTCTAATCCCTCAATATTTTTGCTACGTGAAGAATCCTTCTTCATGATCTACATGCTCATTTTTATCTACCATCCTAGCTGACAAAAATGCGCGGTCTATTTCCTGGAAGAAATATTGTTTGCTTTATCGCTCATCAGCATCCAGCCGCCGTACAAAAATACTGAGTACATTATTATCTATAATATATAAACTATTTCTTCATGAAGCAAGGATTATAAAATAACTAAATCTGCCTGCAACGCACCGACCGCTTTCAGCGTCTGGAATATGGCTGTCATATCTTTGGGCGTCGCGCCAAGAACATTCAATGCCCGCACGAGTTCTGAAACAGATGCACCGTCAAGAAGGAGTGTGTGCTCGGGCTTGCTATTTTTTGGAGCATTTTTAAGCTCAATTGAGAGATCTCCATGCGCTATTGCCACAGGCGATAACTGGATATGATCGCCAAGCACCAAAGTGCCTGTTTTTTCATTGAGTACTACTTTTGCTTTATGATCAATACGGATATCGATATTTTCTAAAAGCGCCAAAAGTTCAACAGAATTCCCTAAATAGGAAAACGGCACAACCACATCAATTGTAGCACTATCACGTGCTGCTGCGTATTTTCCGCCTAGCTGCCCATTAATTAACGTGACTGTCCGCGCAGCTGTCGTAAAATCTGACTCATGGAGCGCTAAACGAAAGTACTTTTTTGACGCAAAGTCAAAATCAAGATCCTTTTCTACTGTTGCACCCGATACGACACGGCCCACAGTGGGGAAATTCTTACCGCCTCCATCAATTAATGCGCCGAGACTCACAGAACCTTGAGCCACCGCGTAGACGTTTTGATCACCTGCTCGCAATGGGGTTACGAGCAAAGTACCCCCCTCTAAGCTCCCTGCATCACCAACGGAACTCACGGAGACATCGATCTTGTTACCAACACGAGCAAATGCCGGCAGCGTTGCCGTGACAATAACGGCTGCCACATTTTTTGACTTCACAGTATTTTGCACATCCATCCCAAGTTTCCCAAAAAGACGCACCAGCGACTGACTCGTGACATCGCTACTAGAGTCCCCTGTCCCCTTCAACCCCACAACAATACCGTACCCAATAAGGATATTCTCACGCACACCCTTGACGCTTGCGATATCCTTGATCCGGCTTGCATGTGCAAAAAGACTAACGAGCAAAAAAGATTTGAATATCATAGATTTTCCCTGAAGCAACCGTACTATTATCATCCACTATATCTGTACCCTTAACAAGGCCTTGAATACCCACAACGCGCGACCCAAAATAGCTCGTAGAAATTCTCTTCATCGCACGAATCTTATAATTTCCATTTGGGTAGCGTTCTAAAATTTCCCCCTGCATAACTTCACCAACTTTTATTCCAATAATTGATTCAAATTCATGAGGATTTTTAGCTGCCTCTTTTTTTTCCTCTTTAACAGCAGGATCAGACTTTTTATCAGATACCGTATCTTTTTTGACTGCCTCTCGAGCGTCAAATTCTTGCATTTGCTGCTCGTAGAGTTTTTTCTCATTTGCATTAAGACGCGCTTTTAAATCGTCAAGAATCATACTGAGAGCGTCCTGCTCGAGCGTGACGCTCATCATGTCACCAGAAAGCCTTATATTGTTCTTCGTAAAATAATAATTTGTTTGCCCACTCGACGCCCAAAGCGATCCGCTGTCTTTGTCGTCATCGATAAAATCAGAGCGCTTGCGCTTTTTATAGAGACGCTTTGTTTCAGGGCCATGATCCGATGCCGCTTCAGTCGTCGGAAGAGATGGGCGCGAAAAAAATGAAGAGCCCAGCTTCTCGTCATCAAATTCATCATCAAAAAAATCAGCCTGAACTGCATGCAGCAGCGCGAGAAGAACAATCAAAGGTTCACCTCAAGCTCATGCGGCGCCACAAGGGTACCTCGCATCTGTTTTTTTGAATGCGCTACAGATGCACGAAGTGAATCATACAACCAGCCTTTTTCAAGCGCGACCCCCTCAGTAGAGATCCTAAGGCCTGCACCGATAAGAGTGACCCGTATTTTATCCCCAATACGGACATCTGGTACTTTTGTAACAGCTGATGCAGTCAGCATTTGCCCAGGCAAGATCGTCTGTGTTGCTTCATAAGCTGCTCGCATATGCGCAAGATCAAAGTACGCAAACCCTTGATCAAATGCAGGATCTGCAATCAAGACATCTTTTGCATCAAAGAGCCCCTGACTCAGCCGAGCGCCTCGCTCAATTTTTTCATGAGCTGCCCACACTATACGGTGTGCCTTGTAATGCACGATGACCTCAGCTTCGCCTGGAACTGCCAGATGCGCCTGACCTGCCTTGATAAAACGCACAAATGCCTGCTCGGCTGGACGGCTTGAAAGTTTCTGGATCTGCTGAATTTCAATACGGACATCCTGCGAAAAGCGTGACGAGAGCAACTGCGCCGCATCCATTCCCAGGGCGTGCAAAGTAAGCATCAAGGTCATCATTTAATATTCACCGTTGCCCCGAGCATCTGATCAACAGCGCTCATCACTTTTGTACCCATCTCATAGGCTCTTTGAGCGCTAATCATATCGACCATACTATTTGCGACGTTCACATTCGATGCCTCAAGCGCCCCCTGCAACAAGGTCCCGCTTCCATTATCACCGGGCAAACCTTCCAGAGGAGGTCCACTTGCAAGCGTCGGCTTCATAAGCCCCTCACCTTGCGACAGAAGCCCTTGCTGATTTTGAAATTGTGCTATCTGAAGTTGACCTAAAACCGTCTCACCTTGACCTGGAAGAGTCGCACGCACTTCGCCCGTTTTCCCAAAAACAATATTTGCGCTGCCAGGCGGAATCACAATTTGAGGTATAAGTTTCGCACCGCCCCGCAACTGGACCACACCATGGGCATCAACATGAAATGTGCCACTGCGTGTGTACCTCATCTCACCTTGAGGTGTCTGTACTTGAAAAAATCCATCACCTTCAATCATGACGTCAAGCGGGTTATAGGTCATTTTCGTGGGACCTTGCTCAAAGATTTTATGGGATGCTCCGATTTTTACACCCATACCCACCTGAACGCCGACTGGCGTCTGCGCGTTTTCTCCCAGCGCAGTTCCTGGCTCCTGAAGCGTCTCATACATAAGGTCTTGGAATTCTGTTGCCGCGCGCTTATAACCATCAGTATTCACGTTTGCTAGATCATTGGCAATGTTGGCAATTTTCATCTGCTGCGCTTCTAAGCCAGTGGCGGCTGTTGTCAGTGCCTGTATCATATTTTCCCTATATCTGAGACTTCACGCCCAAGCATTTCACCTACGGTTTTCAGTGCCTTGAGGTCCTGCTCAAAAAGCCTATTAGCTTGTATCATTTCAGCCATCTCACTAATGGGCTGGACATTAGATGTTTCCAATACTCCTTGCCTCACCACCGTCTGAAGTGCATCATGTGGCACTAGCTGGGGATTGGTATTTTCAAACAACAAAGAACCCTGTTTTTTTAGCCCCTGCGTTGATGGAAATTCAACGACCCGTAATGACGCCAAAATTGTACCACCAGCAAAAATATCCCCTGCGTTACTAATACTGATAGGGCCCTGGGTATCACGCATAGAAATTTTTCTTGCTTGAGGCTGCGACGCCTCCCCATCAGCCGACAAAAGTGGATACCCTTGCTCTGTCACAAGACTCCCATCAACCCCAATTTTCATTGACCCACCACGGGCATACCTGATGCCACTTGGCGTCAGCACTTCGAAAAATCCAGGCCCATCAATTGCCACATCAAGTGGCGCCTGCGTTACCCGAAGACCCCCCTGCTTAAACATTGAGTGTGTCCCGTCCATAATGACATAGCTTTGATCCCTTGCATCAAGAGGATAGAAATCTTTATCTTGAATTCTTCCAGCTGGGATATCATGCGGGTCTTGGACTTTCTCGGCGTGCGCCAAGTACTCATGAAATGTTGCAACATCTTTCTTAAAGCTTGGTGTATCAATGTTCGCCAAATTATTGGCAATCACATCAAGCCTCCGCGCTTGTGCTTCAGCTCCAGATTGTGCAACCCATAGGCCTCGTGACATAGCTTTATGTTAAATAAAATTTAGATATTTCTCCATCCAAAAAAAATTTATTCACAGAATAAAGTGTGTTAGACTCATTTCATGGTGATACTAGCTGGAGAACCGGTAGCGCAGCGTTTACTCGATGAAACTCAAAAAGCGCATGATGCCTTTCAAAAAACAACGGGCCGAGCCGCATGCTTAGCTGCAATCATTGTCGGGGATAGCCCAGCAAGTGTTCTTTATGTACGCAAAAAAACAGAAAAGGCAAACAGCCTCGGGATTGAAAGCCGCGTCTTCGAGCTGTCATCTCTTGTACGCCCCTACGAACTCAAAATCCTGATTGAAACACTCAACGAAGATCCTGCTATTGACGCCATCTTAGTACAAAGACCAACACATATTCCAGATCGCGATATAAGCCTCTGGATTGCGCCTCACAAGGATGTCGATGGCTTCCACCCACTCAATGCTGGCAATCTCGCATTAGGTAACCCATGCGTCACGCCATGCACGCCTCTCGGGATCCTAGCCATGCTTGAGCACTACAAGATCAACCTGAGCTCCACCTGCATCGTAGGAAGAAGTCCTCTTGTAGGCAAACCTCTAGCAACACTCCTGACCTCACATAATGCAACTGTCACACTCTGCCATAGCAAAACGCAGAACCTCAAAGCTGTGACGCAGCAAGCAGACCTCGTCATTGTTGCGGTTGGTCACGCCCATCTGCTCGATCGCTCCTTTTTTAAACAAGACGCCTACGTCATAGACGTTGGCATTAATCATAAAAATGGCAAACTCCAAGGCGACGTCAATCACGACGGCATTGAAGATGTTGTAGCTGGCATATCTCCTGTCCCAGGCGGTGTAGGACCAGTCACCATCGCAGCTCTCATGAAAAATACCGTCCTTTGCGCAAATCTCAGTACTCAATTTCTCCGTGCGCAAACAGCATCTGATATATCTATTTTTGACGAATAAAAACGAGCGCCGCACTCAATCGATCTCCAATGCACTCAGGACAAGTGCGAACGCACTCCTGCTTATCAGCACCTCACGGGCCAGTTGATATAAAATGCCCAGTTAAAAATGTTTGACTCGCACCCGGGTAGGAGGCAGGACTTCCGAAGCTGCTCCCTGGACCATAGTAGTAGAGCTCCAAATAGTCTGAAGATCCGTTCAAATACATGATAGTAGATGCGGTTGAGCAAGGGGTATTGACACTATTTCCAGTCGCCAAGTTTCCTTGCGTGTACCATAAACCATTTTTATATATTGCAGCAATGATACCTCCGCTTGTAGAGTTAGTGCCGGACCCAACTCCACAACTTACTTGATAATAACCAGGAATCAGAGGAATGTATTTTCTAGAATCTGCATGCCAATATCCATAATTATCAAACGAAGTCGTATCTAATGATACTTTAGATGGACCTCCAGATGAAAGGGTTTGAGCGACGGCTTGATACACATAAAAAACAGGTATTTTTGAAATTAAACTCCCACTAACACTAACGCTTCCACTCACATCCAACGTGTGCGCAGGCGCGGAACTTCCGATCCCAACTGACCCAGCATTGAAGTAAATATTCGAAGAACTCGCCACCCAAGGACTACTCACAGTACTTGAAAGTGCGCTTGTGATAGACGAGGTGAGTGGGCCAGAAGAATTTCACCCCTGGCCTCTCTCAGAACAGTGCTTGAACCTCTCGACTCACACTGCTCCCACATTCGGAAGTAGTAGTGGACGGTCTTGTAGTTGGGATAATCCGATGGAAGCATGTCCCACTGACAGCAGGATTTCAGGATATACA
>CAIUGE010000011.1 GCA_903898645.1 Oligoflexia bacterium
GCAGCAGTGGCAGCAGCGTCTTTGCGGCTGGGAGGACGACGACGAGTAGTATGAACGCGGCCAGCAGCATTGGCAGGAATAGGAGGAGCTGCTCGGCTGGGAGTAAGACGAACTTGGTCAGAAGCAGCAGGAGCAGCTCGGTGGGGAGTAGCAGCAGCGGCAGGAGATGTGAAGGCCATGTATATTGCATAACTTAATATAAAAAAATAAAAATTTGTCATTTGCGCCTCGCCTATTCTAGGCATTTCTTATTTGATTTCAATAAATATACGTTATCATGCATAACGTTTTTTCAACTATTTCTAATATCGGTATCCGTGGCGTTTAAATTAATAATATGCAATTGATTGATGGCATTCCGCAGATGTGCTGTGTAAAAAATGACAGACTCATTGTAGACCCGAAGTCATGGTACATGATTGGAGTAAAGGACCTAGAAAGGGCAGCGCAAAGTTGTACTAAGCACTGGGTAAAAATTTAGAAAGAGTTGGTAGATAAAATTGCAGCCTTGCAAGGTAGCCTTGATGCCCTATAAATTGACGTAATGCTCAAATGACGCTTCCCGCTGTAACTGTTGCTACATGCATGCTCGGTATAGGTTGCATAGCGCCTGTGCATTGTTGAATTTCGCTCAATCTTGCGGAATTGTTGCATTCTATGGATACTTTTGTTAAAAATCGCCGCCCTTCATCCATCATCTTCAGGCCTTAAAGAAAAAAACGGGAAGAGAATTTTTTTCTTGGGATTAGGGTCTGTGTTCTATCACCATTGAGCCTTATAACAGGTGCTGCATCGGTTGATGTAGGCCGTAATTTGTGCTATACGGCACACATAGGGTCCTCGTCGCTCACGTGCTGAGTTGTGTTTATGGCTTATTTTTACGTACCGCGTTGAATTGTCAATTCAAGGTCCTTTTCTTCACTTCTTTTCAGAATCCATAGTAGTTCTTAGCACGCAACGTGCTCATTCCTGCTCGTACCATAGGAAAGAGGGTATAGGTCTTGAGAGGAGCTTTGTCATGTTAAGAAGAATTGATGCGCAGCAATAAGAAGGATACTGAATTGCCGAAACTGATGCAGTGCGTCTTTTTGTGACAAAACCCTTATGCCGGCAGTGGTGCTTTTCGTGTCCACTTTACTAGCGCTATTTGTGATGCGATTCGTGCTTTAATTAACTATGTACTTGCATTTTTATAAAACTTTCAGTAGTGTTGCCTACCGAATCATTTTTTGTTCTCTAGAAGCTGAATGTTGAGCTCGTTCAGTATGGTGGGTAGGTTGTTCTTTTTTGTATGGTAAAATTGATGAATAAATTCAATTATGCATATCGTGGTGTAACGTTAGAATAGAGGGAAAGCAGGATGCGTCTTCTTGTTGCGGTTCTTTTAAGTGTCGTTGGTGTTCAAGCTGGGGATATGGGTCTTGCTGGAGGATCGAGGGCAGTCTCGCCTCAGTTTGGAGAAAAAAGTAAGGGGGTGCCTTCATTTTCTCGGGTGCCAAGGAAGCAATTCTCTTTTCCTCGCATTATATTGGCTGCTTCCCAGAGCAATAGAGGTGAGATGAGTGTCCGTACATTTGAACGATTGGGTGAGAAAGTTGTTCAGCAAGAAGAAAAGAGGGATGCTTTTTCTTTTCCAGAAAGAGATCCTCGCCACACATGTGATCTTTTGCTTCAAGAAGTGCATGATTTTTTTGGCCAACCTGTTCGAGAAGAAGATAAGCGCGATGTTTGCAATTTACTATGGAATGTTTCTAGTGCTCATGACAGGATAAAGTCTGTACTTGTGAGATCTGGCTTGCCTATCTACGTGCCTGCGCATTCTGCGTATGAAAATCATACTCTCACGTTTAAGACTAAAAATGATGGACCTATGGGTGTTGTGTATGGACTCAATGAGAGTAATGATTTATTTTTAGACTTCCAGGCAGGTGCTCTGCATCATAGTGAAAAGTCTTTTACTCAAGGACATTTGTCGAATGGTTTATACAAAAATCCATATAAAGTTATTACTTATAGCGTCCTTAAGAAGTCTTTTTCGAGAGGCATTGTTTATCCTGATGTGAGAAATATTGTTAATATTGCTCATGTTGTGCACCCGCAGGTTTTTCATAAGGGAACGCAGGTGCTGACAGCGTACCTTGGGCTGAATGTGCCATACAGTTATGCAGAATACATAGGGCCTGATTTGATTGAATCGATGCATGCACGGTCAAGCGCTCTTGATTGGAAGGAGAATTTTTTTGCAGCATTAAAGTCTCAAATAAACGAGCTTCATGGTGAGGGGATTTTGCATAATAACTTGAGCCCATATCATATATTCGTGAATTCTGAGGATCAGCCTGTTTTGGGGCATTTCGGTTTCGCAGTGCATGCCAGTTATCCGGACTTGCCAGTAGGTAAGTCCGTAGGGGGGGTATTCGGGTATGTTGATCCCAAGGTAAATGCATACTGTAATCCTATACAAAAGGGTTATGAACATGAATGTAACCTTATTCGGAAGAGTTTTTGTATGGATTTTTATGCGTTAAAAGAGATAGCTTGCAAAATGGGCCTCACGTACTTTTCGAAAGACTTGTCACGTTGTAGCGAATGGATGGATGAACATTTTGTGGTCTCTCCGAGCTGACAGAGAATTCTTTTCCGCCCGCGTGAACTTTTAGGCTGACGACTCTTTTCGAACAGTATATTGGTGGATTGTAAATACGAAACCGTTATAGAAGATTGAGTTTTGCAGAGTGCTGTTATCGCTGCCTGGTTGCAGATGGTTCGTAGGTATGTTTGGACCTGTTGCAAGGCATTCATAGGGTCTTGTTCATGTGACGATACAATAGGGTGCGATTTTTTATAATACTCGTTGTGAGTGGTATCGAGGCATTCGCTGTTGGCTCAAGCCCAGGACAGTTTGGTTTAGATTTTGAGTTGAGTCAATTATCTCAGCAATCGCCTGAGGTGCCGGTGCCGGTGCCTGGTTCGCGGCGACCAGGATTGATGACGCCTTTGGGAAGGTCGTCTATGGCAGCGCAAGTAGGGGCGGATTGTCTGCACGAAAATTCAGAGAAATGTATTGCATCTATCGTTAGGAATTTGAATAGAAATTCAGCGCACAGCGTTCAATGCGAAGGCTCTCATAGATTACCCAATCATCAAGAGAAAGAAACTTTTTGTGATAATTTTTTCAATAATTTTAATTCCGTCTTTGACGTGAGCGCCTTGTATAAAAAAAGAGAATACATTTGTAGCGCAATGAAAGACATTTCAGTGCGCAGTCAAGAGTTAGTTGATATTTTAAAAAAAAATGGCGCAATTTATGTGCCGGCTCGCAGTTGGCATAAGGGTAGCGCTCGCGAGTTGCTTCCAGGGGGTATGCCTATGGGGGTCGTTTATAGAATGAGCAAGACAAAAGAACTTATTGTAGATTTTCAAGCAGGAGGACTTTTTGATGGCGATACCTCTTTTGTCGAGGAAACAATGCGTTCTGGTTCATACAAAAAGCCACACAAAGTTTTTAGCTACAATCCATTAACTAAAAATTTCGTTACAGGTGTCGCTTATTCTGGTCAAAAAACAGAAGAATCAATTCTTGCCAATAGAGCATATCCTGATTACTTTGATCCACAGGTGCGCATGAGTTGGCCTTATGATGATATTAATTATTCGTATGCAAAATATCTCGGGAAGGACTTACATACGGCAATAGTTGATAAATTTTTTAATCTAGAAGAGAAAAGGATATTTTTTAATGCAATAAAAAAAAGCGTTTATCTTCTGCATTCTGATGAAAAAATATTTCATAATGATCTTAGCTTTGGAAATATTGTTGTTCTCAGTAAGACTAGCGCTGCTATTATTGATTATGGTCTTGCCGTGTCTCATGATAGTGCGGCGTTGCAGGCTACAGATCTTGTCCAAGGAACATACCGAATTTCAGTCGCAGAGCATTGTAATTTGTATAAAAGTACATTTTTGCATGCATGTGACGCACTTCGAAAAAGTGAATGCATAGATATACATGCATTGGGGGAAATGGCTAAAATTTTAGATGTTTCTCCTGGCGAGGATCTTTCGAAAAAAATAGATACGTGCAGTGCCTGGGTAAAAAAATTGTTTTCTCATGATCCTCAAGAGAGCGGTAGGGCTCTTAAAGCGATTCCTGTTGTTCATGTTGAATGACATGTCGACAACAGTACATAATCATTTTATGTATCAAGAGACTCGTTCTATAGTGGTCATATCTGTGATATTTTTAAGAAAACTCATGGAGTGCTGGCTCGTTGACGATACAGGAGGATGTGCATTTGGCTACTTATTGTGAGCAGCATTACTGTCTATGCTGTGTCGCCGCACCTCGGGTCGAATGATTCCTTGTTTGAGGATCGGTTTTCTGTTTGGTTACATTTTTGGAGAAACTTTGGAATACGAAGGGATTGGGATGGGGCACCTAGGATTGAGCTTGTGTTGTTGGGCTATAGAGGTGGATCTGGCGGTATAGATGAGAGTGCGTTAAGTCCAGGGTGTGCACATCTTCTTCAAGAAGTAAGAGATTTTTTTAGCCCCACTTTAGCGTCTAGTAGGTCTCTTTGTGATCTTTTTGAAAGCAGTGTTCGGAGCCGGTTTGCATTGACAGCCTACCTGAACGAAAGCAATAAATCTTTTTATCTGGCTACAGGTGACCGCCTTGTGAGTGATGCATATGAGGTGTACATACAAAACGATAGTGCCGCCGCTATTGTTTACAGGCTGGATGGGGGTAGACTTTATCTGGATTTTCAGGCAGGCGATTTATTGGGAGAAGAGAATCATTTTGTTGCAAATACTCTTAAAAATGGAACATATAAAACTCCATATAAAACGATTAGCTATAACGTAGAAGAAGGAAAGTTCTCAAGGGGCGTTATTTATCCTGAGCAAACCGATGATGAAAATGCGATTGCGCATTTTTTTAATCCAGTAGTTTTTCGTTCAACAGAATATGTCCATAGTCCCTCAGGAGAATCTGTGCAGTATAATTATGCTGGCTACGTGGGGATTGATCTGCTTGATGCGATTAATGGTCGCAAAATTGATGATAAGAGATCTTTTTTTTTGGCATTAAAAGCTCAGGTGGCAAGCTTGCATGTTATGGGTATTCGTCATAATGACCTAAAGCCAGCTAATATATTTGTAGATAATTTGAGGCTGCCTGTTCTTGGAGATTTTGGTTTTGCTATCCGTACTGATGCTCCAGACTTGGTTGATGGGTGTGTAGGGGGGTCTATTGGGTATGTGTACGTTCAAGTAAGTGCACATTGCAATCCTTTGGAGGATGGGTATCAGGACGTATGTAATGCTATTCGAAAGAGTGCATGCATAGATCTTTATGCATTGGGAAAAATAGCAGAGAAATTGGCACTGGAGGACTCTTCCTTAGAGCTAGCGCAGTGTGATGCATGGGTAGATAGCCTCTTTTCAAAGGATCGCAGCATCCGTGCGCGTGCTCTGATGGTGCCTGAGGTGCCAGGATAGAAGAATTGGCGATCAGGGCCTTCTGTGTCTAGAATGACTTGTGTGCGTTCTGACTACTTTCATGATTGGTTATAATTTGACGACAAGACAGAGCGCTATTTTTTATAGTGCTTGTTTTATTTGATGCGCAGTGGGGGTAGGTTTGGGCAATCCTCACGGGAGTAGGCGCCCGCCGACAAAGCAGACCTGGCCAAAGGTGCCTGATAGATGGGTTCCTGGGGGCGTCTGCTCAAGGTTTGCTAGGTGCGGGTAGGCAAGAGGGGTCGTCAGTGCAGCGTGTAGGTCCGCTGAAGATACTTGGTTCTCCATTTGATGCCAGGCCAGATCCGGCAGCTGCTTGTGTTCAAGCATTTGCGCAAGTAAGAAGTTTGACTGGTGAGCGTCGCATATGCTGGGGCCCTATTGCTCAAAATGAAATATTTAACGTATGTCTGAGGCTTTCTCGGGAAGTAAGAAGATTTCTTTGGCCTGTCTCCTGACGAAGCCCGGCAAGCGTCGCTCTGTCAATTGCGACAGCGGGAACTGGCGAAAAGTGGAAAAATTTTTATTTATCAACGAATGGGCGCTTTCCTGTTGTGGGTGATTTTGGTTGGGCAGTATTGGAGGAACTGAGGGCTATCTAGATAAAAGAGTGACTTTTTAGTGTAACTCAATAAAAAAAGGTATGCAGAAAAATGTAATATGATCAGAAGGAATCCCTGTTTGGATCTGTATTTAAGAGAATAATAATAATCCAGAGTCTCTACAGAAGTGTTCCAAACTGGTGGGGGATGTTTTTCTGTCAGTGCCTGTTATCTCACCTGAAAAGACATGAAAAGCACACAGATAATCAGTAGACCTCCAGCGATCAATTCATGCATGGAGAGCGTAGTGCCTAAAAAGAGTGCATTGAGTGCCACTGCTCCAATGGGATAAAAGAGCTCAATAAAGGTGCTTACGCTTGCACGGGTGCGGGTAAGGCCTTGATAATATACAAGCATGGCAAGCAAGCCTGGAAAGAGAGATAGGTAGGTGAGGGCAGGAAGTGCTTGGAGAGGGAGCGAATGGATGGGTGTATGACTCAGGCCGACAAAAGCACCTAACGCTAGAAGCCCAAAAAAGAAACGCCAGAAGACAGCGAGCACGACGGGTGTGGAGCGTACAAGATTTGTGCCAGTGACGGTGGAGGCAGCCCAAAGAGCAGCGGCCCCTAGGCAATACCCTATGCCTCTGAGGTTGTAGCTGCCTTGGATCGTGAAGTGGGGGATGCTTAGGATAGAGGCTGCTCCTACGGCGATGGTACCAAGGACATAAAAAGCACGTGTGGGTCTTTCGCCTAGGAAGAATGCTGCAATGACAACAACGATGAAAGGTTGGAGTTTTTGCAGTAAAAGTGCTACGGAGGGATTGAGATAGAGAAAACTTGCTGTAAAAAGGACGGTGGCCATCGCTGAACCGCCAGCGCCACAAAAAGCGGCTGCCAGATAATTCCTGGTCCCTATCTGAAAGAGTTTGAAGCCATACGTGTAGATAACATAGGGTCCGAGAAGGATGGTTGCGAGGACATGCTCAAATAGCACAATGAGGATAGGGTCGCATGCATCCAAAACGGGATAGCGAAAGAGTGTGTCTGTTGCCCATAAAAAAGCTGCTAATCCGACAAACCCAGGTCCCGCTAATTGTTTTAGCATTCGCACTCCTTGTTATACTGTGACCACCATATTTTGCAGTTTTCGATTGCTTGCGCAGCCATAGAGGAACGCACCTTTTCTCGATCTCCATGGAGATCGGAGAAGAAAAGAGGTTCAAAAAGGGAAAAGGTCATGTTTGCAGGCACATAGTTGTGGGTCTCGCCTGTTGTATGGCGAAGCAGGGCGCCTAAGGCTGTATTGGCGGGTGGTGCAAAATGACGCACTCCTTTAGCTCGCTGCATAATAAAGCATGCAGCCATGAGTCCTGTTGCAGCAGATTCTAAATAGCCCTCAACACCTGTGAGCTGGCCTGCAAAATACACGCAGGGAGATTTTCGTAATGATAAGTCAGGGTGGAGTAAGTCGGGTGCACAGATGTAGGTATTGCGGTGGATTGAGCCTAGTCGAATGAATTCGACATGATGCAGCGCTGGAATAAGGCGAAAGATTCTCTTTTGCTCGCCATAGGTTAGACGTGTCTGGAACCCTACCATATTATAGGCTGTCGCTGACCTGTTTTCTGAACGTAGCTGCAGGACAGCGTAAGGTTTTTTGCCAGACGGATCGACAAGCCCGACAGGCTTCATGGGTCCAAAGCGCAGACTTTCTCGGCCAGCTGCTGCTATCGCCTCAATAGGTTGGCAGCCGCTAAAGTATTTTGCTTCTTCAAAGGCATGAAGAGGGACTTGCTCTGCTTGCAGGAGGGCGTCAATGAAAGCGTAGTATTCATCTTGAGAGAGGGGGCAGTTGATGTAGGCAGCATCACTGCCTTTGTCGTAGCGATTTGCGATAAAGGCAAAATTCATATCGATGCTTGAGGTGTCAACAATAGGTGCAATTGCGTCATAAAAATAAAGGCCACGCTTGGTTTGCTCTTGGAGCCAGTGTGTGAGCGTATCTGAGGTCAAAGGGCCTGTTGCAATAAGTGTGATGCCATCAAAAGGCTTCTGTACTTCATTATGGACGAGGGTGATGCGTGCATGTGTTGCAATTTTAGCAGATATGCTCTCAGCGAAGAGGTGGCGGTCTACGGCAAGTGCTTCTCCAGCGTCAACTGATGCCTCATCTGCAGTCGTTAGTATCAGGGAGCCAAGATGACGCAGCTCTGCTTTGAGCATGCCAGGTGCTGAGATAGGGTTTTTTGACTTCAATGAATTACTGCATACCAGTTCAGCGCAGAGCGCGGTCTTGTGAGCAGGCGTCATGCGGGCAGGTCTCATTTCATGCAGCGAGACAGAGTAGCCATGTTCTGCAAGAAAATATGCTGCTTCGCTTCCTGCAAGGCCTGCGCCTATTATATGAATTGGGACCTGGGTCATTATAAGCACCAAAAGCTACCATAGGGGTCCTTTAAGTACAATGAATGTGTTAGCCAGAGAGGCTGAGCTTTGCTACAATGTCCTGAAGGGGTATAATGCTCGGACATGGATAAGATTGTTGATTTATTGCTCAGTTTCTCGGGGCCCACTCCCTATTTTCTTTTATTTGGTATCTTGCTGATCTGCGGCTTGGGGTTGCCGATCCCGGAAGACATTACCCTGCTCGCGGGGGGGCTGGCTGCCTACTATGGGTTGACTAACCTGTGGGTAACGATTGCCGTTGCCTATGTGGGGGTAATACTAGGCGATACTATTATTTTTATGCTCGGCGCACATGTTGGACGAAAACTGACGAAGATGTGGATCTTTCATAAACTGCTGCCTGACGAGCGTTTGCAGGGAGTGTCTGACAAGTTTCATAAATGGGGCAATAAGGTCATATTCGCAGCACGTTTCATGCCAGGGGTGAGAGCGCCTATTTTCTTTTCTGCTGGCACATTCCATGTACCTTTTCGTGTTTTTATTTTCTTCGATGGTTTGGCAGCGTTGCTGAGTGTGCCGGCTATTATAGGTGCGGCCTATTTTTTTGGTGACCAGGTCGTTTGGATTGTCCGCCGTGTTGAGCATAGTATTGTCGTAGTGATTGGTGGAGTCATACTTTTTGGGGTTGTAAAATGGTATCTGCAGCGACGACGCCTTTTGCGAGGCTAGTGCTTTTAGGTGTCCTCTGCGTCAGAGCTCATGCATTTCAAGACTGGTGTCAAGCAGCAGATAAGGCTGTCCGGAGTATGCATTGGGATGTAGATGTTTGTAAGGGTATCGACTGGGTAGGGGCAGCTCTTTCAGTGGAGAATCGTCGCCTCGTCTATGCTGAGTTTGGTCAGAAGGACTCTCCTAATACGACACTTATTCTGGCAACCGTGCACGGTGATGAAGTGACGCCTTTCTTCGTTGCTCTCAAATTGACAAATTGGCTGCGTGATCATAAAAAAGAAATTGGCCAGACGCGCGTTATTGTGGCACCTTTGGTGAATCCCGATGGTTTTTATCGTCCAAGAAGGACTCGTATGAATGCGCGTGGCGTTGATATTAACCGTAATTTTAAGACCCATGATTGGGAATTGCTTGCGCTTCGGACATGGCGTGAGAAGTACCGGCAGGATCCGCGTCGATTTCCTGGCTACACGCCTCGTTCTGAACCAGAGACTTTGTTCCAAGAAGAACTTATTAAACAGTTTAAGCCACAAAAGATTCTCGCTATTCATTCGCCACTCAATATGCTTGATTATGATGGGCCATCGGAGCATCTTACGCTTTCGCAGTTCCCTAAAGATTATCGAAAGCAATGTGAGAGGCTGAAGACCTCCCTGCGTGCAAAATCGACTGGATATTTTCCAGGATCGTTGGGAAATTACTCAGGCCGAGAGCTTGGGATACCGACATTAACGCTCGAGCTTCCATCAGCAGACGCGAAACAGGCTATGCGTTATTGGCTTTTGTTTCAAAAGGGCATCAAGACCATGATTGATTTTCATATTCTTGAGTCTCGGTCGTAGGTTTTAGTCTGCAATCTCGGTTGCTGGAGAAAAGTTTTTAATGAGCTTCTTCTTTTCTTCCTTATCTGAGGTAGTAAGTATTTTTCTTATGGCGGATTTTGTATACTTTTTGCTCCAGTGCAATGCATTAAAGTTAATCCATGCATGAGGATCAAATTTCTCTTCTGTTTCTAAGATGCTTAAAAGTGCATTTTCAATCGTTTTCATTAATTCTGTTCGCAGTTCCCATTCGGGTTCAAAATACTCAGCTACTCTCATCCATTCGTGCGGAGAATGCATGTCCGATTTCGGGTTACTTTCGATGTGTTTTTGGATTATCGCAATGCGGGTTGCAGCATCAGGTATCTGCTGCAGATTCGAGCCGTAGGCTCTCAATAAGCGTACGGCTCGACCTAGCGGAGGGTGTTCTTTTGTGGCGAGATCGTTTAATGCGGCTTCAACCATCGCTGCCGATTTTGGCCAGCGTGCACGGCTCTTGTCGCTGCAGAAATGATGAGCAATATCGACGATATGTTCCTCTTTGTCTGTGAATATCTTTTGTGTCAGTGTGTATTTGCCTGTAACAGTTGAGCAAAATGCACTAAATTGCTTTGCAAGTTCAGGTTCGAGTTTTGTTGTCTCGTCGCAAAAGTCTCGAGCCGAGATCCATGCAGGTATATTTTCGAGATGTTCCCCTTGTATTTTTTTTTGATTGAATTCAATCAGGACTTGAATGAACTTATCTCTGATGCTCTTGGTTCTGATGTGTTTGAGTTCTGCAAAACAAAAGTCGTTGGTAAATTCAGAAGAATCGTTTTCTTTCGATTTTTTGCAGTTCAATAGCATCCATTCCTCGCATAGTTCTCGTTGTTTAGGCGTCATGACTTTGTCAGTAGATAATAAAGCATCTGCCCCTTTGCCGAAAAGATGATAGGTGCTAACATGGCCGCTTTTTAATAAGTTTATATCGTTTTGTATGGCATCAAAAACATTCTTTAGTATCTGGCGAGCCTCGTTGTGGAGTCCGAAGTGATCTATGGTTAGTAGATCATCAATAGCTTGCAAAAAATTGCGTGGTTTTAATTTTTCTAAATCTTTGATCTTCTTGTCCCAGAGATCGTTTGTTTGATTTTTTACTCTACTCCAATGTGCCCCTGCTTGTTTTTCGGTTTTGGCCCGTATAAGGGCTATGGTGACTATAGATGGCGAGCTTGTGGCGTATATGTGCTCGAAGACGAGAGCATAATGACTGTCTATACTTTCTAAATTTGGAATAATATTCAAAAGGATGTTAGCAGCTATGTTTGCCATTTCTCCATCGGAAGACAGAAAAAATTTTATCAATTTTTTATGAAAATCATGAAAGGCTTTTGTTTTTTTTAAATATTTTAGATTATTTGTGATTATCTCCCACCCCGCTTGAGGTTTAAATTCGTGTAATTCAATGTCTCGAGTTAGGTCCTGGGCGGTCTTTTCTATTTCTATTTCAGAAAATGCATCAGGGCATTTAAGTCGTCCATAATAGAGTAGTGATTGATGTAATTCGATATCTTTTTTACTTATTCCTAACAAAGCAAGTGCGGATTCGACCTCTATTTCGTAAGCCTTGATGTCTCTGCCTGTCTTATTTTTAAGCGCCTGAAGGGCATGTTCTAATTCATTTCGTTCTTTCGTACTTAGCAATTCATCTTGGTTGAGTGTATCGACGACGTCGTGTCGGCCTTTTGCGTATTCATTAAGTGCAAGGAGAATTATTTTTTTTTTGGATATGGGCTCAAGATTCACGACTGTTGGTTCAACAGATATCGATTGAATTGTGAGTATGTCATCACTCAAATCCTCGTCGGGATATTTTAATACGATAGCCTTTTCGTTAGACGATTGTTTATCGTAAGTGCCGTCGTATTTATCAGCTTTAAAGTCTTCAATCTTTGGTCGATAAGCTCCGTATTTGATGTCTACGGTGAGGGATTTCTCTGCAATCTCTCGCTGTTTTACTGATTTCTCTGCAGTCAGTGACTCGATCTGGTGATTTATGCGAGCATTATAGGCTCCTCGAATATCACTAAAATTAATAAGATTTTCAATTTTATTCATTTGAGGTAACAATAAATGATGGGCACCGAATAGGTGTTTTTCTCGATCCAAAGCGCGAAACACAAGCTCTGTATCTTCAGTTGTTACAGTCGGACCTGCGACAGTGATAACATAGAGTCCCTTGCTTTTTTGTCCTTGTTGGTCGGTGATGTCGACTACCGTTGTGCTCACGCTCCCTTTGATTTTGTTGTCCGCATCGCGAATCCAAAATACCCGTTCAGATGGGTCATTTGGGTAAGGAAACGAATACTTCGTTGAACAGTCTCCATTGATTAGTCCGCGAAAAATTCCAAGGCGAGGAGGAACTTCTTGAAGCGTTATTTGGTTTGTAACTTGAGATTCATACATTCGAGTTTGTTGTGTAAAATTTTTGATATGATATAAGAGGTTTTTTTGAGCACGATGCATTTCGTATTCAATATTGAGTTCATCTTGAATAGTTGTTTTTGTGACGATCTTTGCTTCTTGCATGCGTGTCGATAGAGGTTCTATGAATTCTTGGGTAAATTCTTTATCTTCAAAGAGCAAAAGGTCATTGACTTGTAGAGATTTGATGATCGATTCTGCGTTGCGCTTCTCATTTTCGTCTCCTTTGGATTTTTCAAAACCGTTTGCTTTTTTGTGAAGCAATCCATAGAGCTCAGTCAGGACGCATTGTTCTTTTATCTGTAGTTGTGTAGTTTCTTTGATTTTATCATAGCGTGTTTTTTTGCTTTCAAAGAGTTTCGTTCTATTAATGACTTCGATCAACTTCTTGATTTCTTCTTTGGCCTGAGGATTGCGGGTTTCTAACGTCTCATGAACGTGCTTAAGTCTTTCTGACGTCGAATTTTTTTTGTTGAGCTCATCAAAAAATGCAGTTTTTTTGGCGTTTGTTTCTTCTTGGTTTTTTGAGAGCCCCAGTAACTTAATAAGGTTGTTGCGCTCTAAGAAAGGGGGCCAGAGGGGCTTGACTTGGTCCCGCTCTTCTAGATAGTTTTCGTATTCTTGCAATTTTGTGGTGATGTCTGTGAGCCGATCTGCGATTGCTTGTGGTAGCGGTTGAGTGGACTCGAAGGAATGAAGTGCTTCGAGCAATTGTCCCTGCCATGTCTTTAGTGCCTTAGATGCTATCCTCTTGCTGGCTATCTTTATTTTTTCTTTGATTGGATTTACAGTGATTCTGATATGTTTTCGACCTTTAAATGCATCCACGTACCCATCCGTTTCCATGAGTTGGGCTACAAGTTCGGCATTATCTAGGATCACTTCTCGTAGATTAACGTTAAAAGTTACATCCTGCTCCTGCGCAGCCGGAATTTCTTCATATAGCCAGGCAAGAAAGCTCAACTGTTGCTGCAGAGTGTCTGTAGGTGGCAGAAAGATTGCAGGCGGTAGGCCTGGTGTGGCAAATCCATATTTTGAAAATGCCGCAAATAAAAAAAGAGCAATTATTTTTAACACAATTTTTTTTACTATTATCACGTGTTGATTAAATCTTTTACGAATAAAATCACGTTATGTCATCCATGGTGGTCAAAAAAGAGGCAGCAGTGAAGTGTTCTAGTGCTCAAAAACGAGGAGTCTAGTGCGGGCCTTGGCTTCTGGCACTATTGCTTGGGATCCATCCAAATTTTGGTTGAGGGCTATCGTTGATGGTCACACGAAGCCATCGATCGGACCAGTCAGTGACACTATAGACTTTATCAAGATCAGGCTTACCAACAATGGGATAGGCAAGACCTGGTCCTGCATGGAATGATGCTGTTTTTGACATGATTTTTACTTGAAACGCGCTGCTTGTTTTTGGCGGTTCGGGAATGGGTGCCATCATAGCTTGATGGATATGGTCGGAGATAACTTCGGGCTTCTGTGCCAGAAGGGTGCCAGGCTCTTTTTTTGGTTTCGGAGATTCATGGAGGATGTCGTCGCTTTCAAGAAACAGAGCTCCGCCAGAAAACAAAGTCAAGATAATGGTGCAGCTTATCCCGAATGTAATGAGTCGTGTGATTTTTGATGATTCTTTTTTTTGGTAGATAGGTAAAGGTGGAGGAAGTTCAAGTACCTCTTCTTTTTTCTGAAGATGTTTGACATATTCCTTGACAGCAGGCTCGCTGAGAGCACCAATAGACATATCAGCTGATCGTTCTGGAAGGAGTACTTTTTCGCCTGGTGGCGCTTTGTCTACCTTAATGACATTGATTTCAGTGCGACGAATAAGGGCGTGGCCTGCACATTGAAAACATTTTGCGAATGACCAGCCTCCAGTAAAACTGTCATCTCGCAATGCCAGTGAGGTACCACAATGTGGACAATTCCATTGCATAGCATATCTCTCCTCTAAGTATTTTTCCCCGTTTGGGGAGGAACGTCAATCGGCATTTTTTGCATAGGAATAGCATCGAGTCTTGGGTCAAGTACTTTAATGATGACACGCCTATTTGCAGCCAGCAAATCCTTGTTTGAAGCCAGGGGGGCTTTATTGATAATCGAGATGCCCTGCATTGCAGCTAAGCTGTCCTTCGTTGCAGCTAAGCTGTCCTTCGTTGCAGCTAAGCTATCCTTAATTGAAGTGGGAACATCTTGGTTTTTTTCTGCATTCTTTGCCGGGCGCGTATCTGCGTAGCCGATTGCAGTGAGTCTTTCCGGCGCATAGCCCTGTGCGATAAAGAGGCGTATTACTGTTGAGGCTCGTGCGCTTGATAGTTCCCAGTTGGATGGGTATGGTCCGTCCGTAATAGGTCGAGAATCGGTATGTCCCTCGACCACAATATTGTACCGTCGATCGCCTTCTGATTGTTTCATATGCTCAATAATCTTTTTGAGTGCGTTCTCCCCTTCGGGGAGGAGTGTCGCACTCAGGGTGTTGAAAAATAAGGTTGATTGGAAGGTAATATTTGCCTCCCCAGGCTCAGTTGTGATAGTTGCATATTTTTTCACATCAGCCTGGTCGAGCAGGGAGGTGACAAAGCGTCCCATTTCTTTGGTAGGTGATGTGACAGGGGCGCCCGTTTGTTTGGCTAGTTGCTCTTGGAGGATGTCAAATTTTGGTGGATCAATTTTTGCTAGGCTAAACATGATGATAAAAAACCCACAAAGAAGTGTCATCATATCAGCATAGGATACGAGCCAATTTGATTCGTCATGTGCGCTGTGGAGAGGGCTATCATCTTGCGTGATAATAAAATGAGGTGCACCGACATCTTTTGTTTGTTTTGTTCTTGATGGTATAGATGGCATTATGCTTTTCCTGCTCTGACGAGTCGATGGCGTGGTAAAAGGTAGGAGTTCATTCTTTCTCGCATCGCTATGGGGTTGACCTGTGTTTTAATGAGAATTGCTCCTTCAATGATCATTTTTCTGAGTGCAATTTCTTCATGGGTACGTTCGGTGAGATTTTCTGCAATGGGAATCAAGATAAGATTGGAGAGTGTGATGCCGTAGAGGGTACCAACCAGTCCAATAGACATAGATGGGCCGATCATTTTTTGACTATCTGGTTGACCAAGTTTTTGCAAAAGATCAATCATGCCAAGAGTTGTTGCTAGCAGTCCAAATGCAGGCGGGAAGCGGCCAATGGTGCGAAACATATTTGCTTCATAAAGATAGCGTGTTTGTATCGTCTTGATCCGCTGCTCGAGGGCTGCGCGGATTTCTTGTTCAGTCAGAATACCAGTGACAATAAGGGAGACTGCTTCTTTAAGAAATTCGTGCTTGAGCTGGGGGATGAGTTCTGAAATGCTTGCTATGCCCTGCGCACTTTTTTTATTGAGCTCAATAATCTGCGAGATGATCAGTTGGAAGTTGATATGATTTCTGCCAAGGACCCGAAGCAGGAAGACTTTTAGTAGGTTGAAGATATCTCTGAGTGGGTAGCTGATACTGGTTGCAGCTGCTGTGCCTCCGCATACAATAAGGATGCCATGCAAACTGAGAAACATTTTCATGTTATCTGATGTTAAGGCGAGTGCCTCGTACATGACTGAGATACCAAAGGTGAGTCCTATAAGTGACGAAAAATTCATGCGACCTCCTTAGTGAGAGCCTTTTGCCATATTTGAAACTGGCTGAGTGTATAGTTTTCATTCAGCTCTCTTAAGCGGCTGACAAGCAATTTAATACAGGATTCGTAGAATCTCATCTTCATATCGTCTGACTGATTAAGAAGGCTATTGAAAGCATCTTTTGAAAGATAGAAGAGATTGCATTCTGTTAGGGCTTTGATGCTTGCTGATCGAGGCGCGTCTTCTATAAGAGACATTTCGCCGAAAAAATTTCCTTTTTTCAGCTGTGCGACATCATGAGTAGTGTTTTTTAGTTTATTTACTTTAAAGACGCCAACTAATCCGTCAAGAATAATGTAAAGACCCCAAGATAGTTCGCCTTCGATAAGGATATTAGCATGAGCAGGGGTTGTGAGGGTGGTTCCTTTTTCTAGCATCTTTTGTAATTCGAATGTTGTGAGTTCTTTTAAAAGAGGTACCTCTTTAAGTGTTGTTACGTTGAGTTCTGTCATAAAGAAACTCCTGAAAAATAAGCTGCATCATTCATGGATTTTGTTGATTTCATGTCGGCAAACATGCGTTCATTGGTCTCAAGTAGGTTAAATGTGCCTTCGTTTGCCATGATTTTCAGTTTATTGAGAACTTTTCGTTCAATTGCTTGATACGTGTCGCGGCTCAGTGTTGAAACAAGAGTGAGTTCTTCTTCCAGTTCGATAACAAGTTCGCGTGGTGCCTTGGCGAATATGTTTTGTCGCATGGAGTCGGTCGATCCTTTGAGAAACTGAATGAGTTCTTCGTGTTTGAGGCTTAAGACAACTTCTAAGAGTTGGGCGTCTCGCATATAGCGCAGTGTTTCTGTTGAGACAAGCTTGCTCATGAGGGTTTTTGCATTTTCTGGATGCGTTGATTCAAGTAAGTCTATGACGCTCTTTTGCATTTCTGAACTTGTTTTCTCTAGTAGGCTCACCAAAACCTCAGATCCAGGGAGCGATTCAGTGTTCATTTTCGGATTTTCTTTTTTCTTGCGCCGTAATGCATGGGCAACATTCATGATATATTCTCGAGGTAAGTGATCGATGCGCGAAAGCTCGGTGAGCAAGCTAAGTCTAAAAGATGGCTCAAGATGGGAGAAAATGAGGGATCTTTTTTGTGCATCACATTGTGTCAAGACAATTGCTTTGACTGTGAGTGATTCTGTTCGAATGAGTTCTGCAATTTGATCTGCATTCATTTCAGATAAGAAGTCATACAGAGCAGATGATCTACTACCAAGAACTAAGAGTTTTGCGGCTGTTGTTCGGTTATGAAGCTTTTGGAGAAGTTCAAATTTTTCTTCTTCAGAAAGAATGATTGTATTTTTTGAGTAAAACTCCATGAGTTCAGCAAGATCTGTTTGGAGACTGGCGTCTCGAAGCATCTCGATCATGATGGATTCTCCAAAAAGAGAAATATATTCTGCAGTTGTTTCGACGCCTTCTTCTGTTATGATGCGTGAAAAAACGTGCTTGGAAACTTTCGGTTGTTCCGAGAAAATGCACGCCAATTCGTCTGTGAGGCGCTCGATCTCGTACCGCTTCATAAATGAAGGGTTTGTCGTTGTATCACTTTTGATAGCAGCAGGCTGTTGGTATGGTTCATTGAAAGGCGATTTGTTTTCGTATGTAATTTCTCGTGACTGCGTTTTTCTGTTTGTGAGCATCATCAGTGCGATAAAAAAAAGCATCAGCATGACGGAGCCTGCAAAAATAATCCCAAATATTTTAAACTTTTTTAGTTCAGCTTGAACAGCGTCGCCATTTTCAACGCGCTCAATTTTTTCAAAACGTTCGACTCTTTCATGTCTATTGCTGGTCTCAGTTGATTTTGAGTCACTTTTGCTGTCATATTTGCTATCAGATTTACTGTCAGATTTATTGTCGGATGTTTGCTTATTGTCTGTTTGTGATGACCTGCTGTCTGTGCCTAGGGATGCGATGGATCTGCCTTTCCGGGCGATATCAGGGAAGGGGAGTCGCTTGGTTGTTAGTGTCACAGGGCCAAAAGAGCCGAGTTTGCTTTTTGCCATTTCAATCACGGATGATTGATCCTGGGAGCTTAAAGCTTCGTCGAGAAGGAGGGTGGCTGTGATTTCGGTAATTTTAATATGTGCGCCCGAAGGATCAGATAACAGTGCACTGGATTCGAGTGTTGTGGTATTAGACGATTCACCAAAAAGATCATTTTGTGCTTCTGCGTTGAGCGTGATGCCAGTGATGCTGCAATGGTCATTGCAGATAGAGTGTGCAAATTCATCGGCTTGTGCTGAGATGTCATGGAGAAGTTTTGATTTTAGCTCAGCTGTTTGAATGCCTGATCCTGCAGGTATGGGGAATTGGATAGATTGCGTCGTAATGGTGACTGGAAATTCAAGACTATCTAAATACTGCTGCAAGAGTTCAATAAGTTTTTTCTGAGAACTGGATGAGAGTCTCTTGTCAACTAAGAGCTTGACCTGGCCTGCTGAAGCTTCTAGGGCATTGCTGTCAGCATCTTCAAAGCCGGGAGATGCGGCTGATGACCCTCCGTCAACAGTGGCTCGAATGGAGAGAAGGCGGCAGGCATCTTTACAGTATTTTTCCAGCAATGGTTCAATCAGATTCTTGATCTGATTTTCTGCTGTTTGCTGTACAATTTGTCCTGTTTTGATCGTGGCATGGCTCGTGATGCTCATGAGGAGGAAAAGAAGTGTCATGGCGTCCCTCCATGCAGTTGCAAGAAGCGCTTGAGTTTTGTATTCTTTGGATGCAATTCAAGGGATTGTTTCCATGCCCTGATTGCGAGTTCTTTTTGTCCTAAGCGATCAAAGAGAGTGCCACGCATTTCATGCAGTTTAGGATCAGTAGGGTAAGATTTGAGTAGTTCATCAGTTGCAAGGAGCGCGGCTTCAAAGCGTGTTTCGCGAAAGAGCTGTTTGATATGGTCAATGCCTGCTAGGTAGCTCGGTGTATCTAATTCTAATAAATCATTGGAAGGGACAAGTTTGAGGTCATTTTCAATCGAGCTTTCGAGCTCTTTATCTTGGGCGCTGCCTCGACTGAGAGTGCCAATTATTTCACGGTCTGAGAGTGATGCTTTTTGCTGCTTTTCTGATGCTATAGCTCGATCGATAGGTTTTTTCATTGTTTGGAGATTGAGCTCTGCGTTCATATCGGTAGGTATTTCTACGGCAACTTCTGTGTCATCTGACTTTGACCGTAGGACCATAGGCCGGATTGTTGTATCTCCGCTATAGTTGTCAAATGGATTGCCAATAGGCTTTGACTGGTCTGCATCAGAGTCGGTGCCTAAGAGTGATGATGCGCATCCGGTTAGGATAATGAGCCATACATGCACTAGAAAATGCCTCCTATGCCAAAGCCATATTCGGGGCCTGAGAGGGTCCCTGTTTGGGTGCCTTGTATAAAGGCAGGGGCTGTTGGTCTGTAGCCAAGATTCAGTGAAAAATTTGAGTGTTTGCCTAAGCGCCATTCATAGGTTGCGCGTACCACTGAGCCTAAGAACCCAGATGCATAGGTGCCGCCGACCCCAAGCGTCAGGCCACTGCGGATCATATTAAAATTCTCTTCATCACCCATAAAATTCCAGGTATGTAGAAAAAGAAGTGTCAAATTTAAGCTTGGAAAGACATAAAGGTTGGTAGCATTTGCTCCTTTTTTGTTAACGATGGTACTTGCGTCAGCTAGATACTCAAGTTCGAAACCAACCTCTTTTTTTCGATTATTATAGCGTTCCATCAGACGGTACCCAAGGCCCAAACATCCAGTTGTAATAGGGATATTTGGTTCAGAGAGATAGTAAATATTTACATGACTCTGAAGTGTTGTGGTGTATTCTGTTTGGTGTCTTGCTTCATCATTTTGACTGAAATCGACACCTCGTCTGAAAGCTGACGCTTTTGATGTTTCTGAATTATAGCTTTTTGACCAGATCACATTATTGTCTTCGGCGTTGATGCTTGTCAGCGAAAGGACAATACCTGAGCTTTGGTAAGAAAATGACGTATCAAGAAAGTTATGGACACCTGCAAGACGTGCAACGCGGAGGAGTTCTTCAGGGTGAGAATCAGCTGACGTCACAATAACCTGGTCACCATTGAGTGATGCAGTTTTTGATCGGCATGCTGGGCATGAAATAACGTGCGTTTTTGTTGTTTTGAGGATTCGCTCCGTGAGGAGTAATTCAATATGGGATCTGAAAGAAGGAGGTATGTTCTCGCTGAGATTAATGGTGCGAATACTGATATCTTTGAGGCCTGTGACATTGCCATTTTTCAGGTCAAATTCAAAGTCAGACAGCACGTCTTCGAGCACCTCATAAAAGTTGCGCTCATCTTTTGACTCAGCGCACACTTGGGGCAATCCCAGGAATGCGACTACAGAAAGTATGCGTATCAGGTCCGTGAAACTCATCGAGGCTCCTTCCTCATGGAAGTTGTTCGGTACCGTCAATCGTGACCTTTAATTATCTTATAGCTAGGCGAGTTTTGCCGACAAAGGAGTATGCAGTATTTTTTGATTTTTATGATGGCCTGCACAACAGTTGAGATTGTGCCACCGCCCACACCGCCTGCTCTCATTCGTGTGGTGCACCCTGAGGCATGGAGTGCGAGTCTTATGACGCCAGATGAGCTCACAAAGCTCTTTTTGTCAGCTCAAGCGCCCACGGATACTTCCTTTTACATGTCTTGCGATCAGGATGTTCGCAAGCTTTATGAAGCGACTAAGAGTGTCAGTGAGCGTGTGCAGGGAATTCGAGAGCTCATTTTACGTTCACCAGTTGCATATCATTGGTGTTTTTATGGCAAATTGCGTCAAATTGAGCAGGATCTTCAAAAGGATTCTCTCTTTCAGGAGAAGAAAAAACGGATTCTTGAGGCCTATGTGTTTCTTGCGCCTGTTGCAAAGGTGTTTGCCGAATCATTTCATGATTCGCGTTACTTGCGTTGGGCCAGTGTTCGGTACCAGCGGACAAGTGGATCGTTTCTTTTTAGGAAAGTTGATTTCACGCCAGAAGGCACATCGCTGCTTGTTGAGGCCTCGCATCCGCTTGGGCTTTGGCACGATGAGACATCGTCAACCGTCCTCGATCGCTATAAATTGAAGGGAAGGCCAGATCTGAGTGTTGTGGCAGTGGGTATGCCCAAGGTGACAATTGAGCAGGAAGCTCTGCCCTCTCTGGTAAGTGCTGAGCCAGAAGCGGCGCCTGCTGAGGATGCTGTTGTGACGAAAGAGATACCTGAGTAAAAAAGCTAAGGCATGCGGCGACATAAAATTAGGTAAAAAACGAATATTTTGAAAGACATAATTTGCATACATAATCCACTTTGTTGTATGTTCTAGCGTCTAAAAAAAGCAGCTTCAACCGCAGCAAGTCTATGAGCTTAATAACGTCTCCGTTTCTGCCATGAATCACTTGAAGACTGTTTCATCCAGTCGAATGCTTGGCAATACCCGTTCGTCTGCTACCTTCAGCGGTTTGGTAGGGAGATTGAGTGTTTGTGGAAGTGTTTATGTCTTGATGTGAGATAGGGGTGGATGTTACGGTGCTGGCAGGGATGGGGAATGAACTATGTATATGCTTAATAAAGTGCCGTACATGCAAAAACACATAGCGATAACACGTAGTAAAATATTGTTGTGCTTCTTCTTTGTGCTTCCAGTATATGCGACCTCAGTTTCGTTGCCGTATAGTTTTACAGCAGGGAGCCCGATATCGGCGAGCCAGATGATGGGAAACTTTGTGTGCCGTAGTCTCACATAAGAAGGAGCTAGAAATGAGCAACTAACGATGTGGACAAGCTATGGGAAAGATGAGGGTGGGCCCCTCGGACTCGGCGTACAGGCGCAGGGTTCAAAC
>CAIUGE010000012.1 GCA_903898645.1 Oligoflexia bacterium
ATTGCGCCCGCGCCTGATATTAGTATTGGCACATTAGATCAGCCTTCGTTGGACCAAAAAGCGAAGGAGCTTCAGCAAGACCCTGGGTATCAGGCTTCTCATGCTGATATGGGCATGGGAACGATAGGAGATGCTCCGGTTGGTCCACTAGCTGGTCATGTGCTTCATAAGGTTCCGGAACTAGTAGCTACGGATTCTACGGGCGAAGTAAAGCCGCGTACGATCCAAGAAGGGTATATTCCACGTGATGATCAAGGTAAAGGGGTTCCTCTCCCAAAGGACAAACATGGTGTGCCTGTGCCGTTGTGTGACGTAGAGCATACTGCGATTGGAAGTCGTGCAGGACGAAAAGGAGAATACCGGCAGACCAGGCAATGGGGCGCAGATGGCAAGATAATTAAAACAACGGACTGGACAGATCATGGACGAAAAGAACACTCAAATCCACATGACCATTTTGCAGAGCCAGATCCATCAGGGGGCACTCCGCAAAGAGGAAGAACCAAGCCTTCTGCAGTAACGATTCCTAAGTAATAGAGGTAATTTATGACTAAAATATTTAAAGAAACTATTCGTGGATCCGCGTTTACCAAGGAGGATACTGAATGCACAGGGCAGCAATTATCGACCATCTTAACTGAGATTAGAGATTTAACTCAGTCATATTGTTGGTATGTCGTAGACATCCTTGCTCCTGGACAGCAGGTAATAGAATTATTTGGCGAGCAAGGCGATAAACAGATTCCATTAAATATTGGGAGCACAGAAGACTTGATTGCGTTCGTGTCTCCAATCACTCAATTTGAGAGTGGTCTTTTTTTGGCCGTGAATAAAAAGTCAAAAGATGCCATTTCTTGGAATCCAGACGAATTTGATACTGAAGATTTAGAGCACATTGAGCCAGCCGCCTTGTTGATCAGAGCCTTCGATACTTCCTATTTCGAAATATCGTCAAAGGAAAATGCTATTATTGATCGACTGGTCAATAAATTTAAAAAAATTCACATGTAAATAGTAGTTAGTCGCTGTCGATAAATGCAAGACACTTTGCAGTGAATTTGTTGCAGCTGTTCCAAGATCTTGGTCACAGGCGAGGGGCGAGGATATAATTAATAGATTAGGTCAGTCATTCCGTCTGACGGCCCATATTTTTGATTGTTGGCTGCATTCTGGACAATACCTCTACAACATCATTGTCCGTGACAATTAGATAATGAACATAATCCGAAGCCATGCTATCAAAGTAGCCATCTAATCTAAGAAAGTCTTTAAAGTCACTCTCTTCTACAATTAGAGTATTCCCAAATATTTTTTTATTTTGCTGACGCAACTTAATCCATAAATCGCCTCTGAAGCCCTCATCAATTACTCGAAAAGGCGGATGTCCATTAAAGTGCATACTAAATACTTCAACTTCACTTTCGAGAGTCAAGGTTAGACCGCACTCTCCGAGTGCCAGTTTCTGCAAAGATAAGTTTTTGCAATCTAAGTCAGACAGCAGAGTCTCCCAGCGTTTAATTTCCCAAGATTGATAGTTTTTCATATTCCTGCCTCTCAATTAGACCATTAATACCGAATCTTAATGGTATGCCCATCTGGTTTATCAATTTGAATTGTTGGCTTACCTCCAGAACTATCTGGCCGAACCATTACATTCGAACCATCTGCCGTTTTTCCTTTCAACCAACCTTCCGGCTTGCCTTGGATTTGCTCAGCACTTCCTTTGTTAGCAAGTTCTCTGAAGTCTTTCTGTGCTTGTTCTAAGCCTAGGCTGTCGAAATCAAGCCAATGACACACCATTCTATTCGTCATCCTACCAATTTTAATGGTGACACTTTTGGTGCCGACTCATCTGCCTGCATAACCTTGTTCGATCTTCTTCGCTGTTGCAAAAGAGTGATGGGTATCACGTTATTCTGAGTCTCAGCCAACTCTGAGTAAGTGGTTTCACTAAGTGCGGTGAAAATTTCTGCTGCTGTGACTTTGCCGCAAAAAACTGGCAGAATAAGCGTCATGCGATTCAATTCTCCGACTGGCGCTCTACCTAGAGTTGCTTTGAGTTTGCCCAGCAGAGATTCTATTGCGTCACTACTGACCAGAAACGGCGTCTGACCAATACCCATTCTGAAGTATAGCTGGAGGTGACACTTCAGCCACTCTTCCACTGCTCCTCGAGTCCGAGAGGATTCTGGGAGCTGCTGTAAAATCACCTTGGCTTCTATGCAGGGGCTCCCGGAAAGTACCCAATTTATACGGAACTAAAAACAGAGCGACCGCAATTACTGATTACTCTTGCTGAGATATGCGATTTTAAAGGAACAAGACGTCGGCAAAGCACAATATAATAAAAAGGGCTCTTCGGGCTTTTCTGTGCATAACCTCTAAGGCATCATTTCCATTTTTCCGCAATAAAAAAGAATAGCTATCCGATAATTTTCAAAATTCCTAAATCCTCTTGCATTGGCTTTGA
>CAIUGE010000013.1 GCA_903898645.1 Oligoflexia bacterium
CCGTCTAACCGTGTCTTCTCTCATCTTGTAGCTCCTTTTTTTGATTTACTATCAAACCTGGAATACTCCAGGGGGAGCTACTTTTCAAACTTTAGCTTCAACTAGATTTGGGACATCCTCACGGTAGTGCTAAATACACAAATAACGCATTTTTATAGAGATCTACTGTGTTTGCAACTTGGCAAGAGAGAGGGCTGATGCTATGGTGCTTATCGGGGGAATGATAATAAATTATGTATATTTTCAATAAGGTATACACGTACGCAGTGCTGACGCGCAGCGCATTGTTTTTTCACCTCTTTTTCATATTTTTTGTGCACGCAACCTCAATCACCTTACCCTATAGCTTTACAGCAGGCAGTCCGATATCGGCGAGCCAGATGATGGGTAATTTTGCCAGTATTACAAACGCGCTTTCAGGTACGGTGAGTAGTCCTTGGGCAGCGAGTTCTTCGAATATTTATTTCAATACTGGGTCAGTTGGGATTGGAAGTTCGGCACCTATGCGTACGTTGGATGTAAATGGGAGCGTGAACGTTCCTGCATCAACTTCAAACTATATTAACAATATTCAAATTCCACAAGTAATGTATCAAGGGGCAGGAGGAGTAACAACTTCAGGAGGTAATTACATTAAGTACACCACGATGATGCTTGATACAACTAATTCTTATAATACAAGTACTGGTTTATTTACTGCGCCAATTGCAGGTCTGTACTGGATAACAGGTTCGGCTTACGTAGCGACAACATCCTCTGGAACTTCTGGATTGTGTATTTATAAGAATGGAGTTCGACTGTATCAACAATCAGTAGTGCTTAGCAGTAGTTCTGCAGAATTTTCAATTACAGGTGGGGTTAATTTGCTTGTTGGCGATTATGTCGGTATATACGTTCCAGCTTCGTTTGCGACTTTGGCCGTTGATTCAGCTCATTCTTTGTCAATATTTTTAGTGCATTAAGTGGTGCAGATTTAGTTTACATGCAATGTGTTGTTTCTGGCTTAGCATTACTGCCAACAATGCTTTTTTCTGGAAAAAGTATAGGGACTGATTGGCGGCCAACAGTCAATGAATGCCGTATAGCTTTCGGTTCTTTTTTGAAATCATGGGCATTTTCAAGTAATGCCTCCCTGTTTTTTCACGGATAGAGATTAGTTTTTCTTTAGTTTTATTTGTTTGCATGAAGGATATGCGAAATCTTTTTTTGTTCGCAAAGAGAAGTTTTTTTGTCATACTTTTTACACATGGCTTCCACTCTTCACCGCATGATCAATGCATTCCAATCGGCCCTCCACGACTTAGGCAAAGGCTCTCACCCGGTCCTGACTGAACGAACTTGCTCTATGGTTCATAGCGTCATGTCCTCTCGTGAACGCCGATTCCATGCAGAAAACCATATCCTGAGTATGTGTGACGGTACGCATGGTCTTACAACGCTCGCTGTTCTCTTCCATGATATGGTCTATGCGCAGGTAGATAAGCTGATCCATCCATTGCTCGAGAGCTATCTTCACGAGTTTTCTTTTGATGAGCAGTACTGTGTCTGCTTACCTGCGCCCAGTGATAAGCTTGCACGATTTGCCTATAGTCTCTTCCATGTTCATGAAGGGTTAAAACTCTCTTCAACTTTTCGTCAAAATGAACTTTTAAGTGCAATTGCTGCGTCGCGCATTCTTTTTCAAAGCGGCATCTTTACTGACTGGGAGCTTATTTTTATCATTGCATGCATTGAATCAACGATCCCCTTTCGCCCTCATCAAGAAGCACCTATGGATCGCCTCTATACGAGCCTCATGGAGCTGCAGCCTGACCATGAGGCAGTCCTGAACTGTATGCACGCATGCATCGATATCAGTCATCGTGATGTTGCTGATTTCGGCTCAGAAGATACAGCAAAATTCTTAGAAGGCACATGGGACCTGATACTAGAAGGTAATCCAGTCCTGAGAAACCCTCTTTACTCTATCCGTCAGTACCGAGAAGCGCTGCGCAAGATGCGAAGTTTTGTCTCATCACTTCAGCCTGAAAATATTTTTCCACAGTTTCAAAACATACCTGACAAAAACACATGTGATGAGCTCCAGCGTAACACAGCCCGCAACCTTTCACATGCTACTACCTATTTGAATTTGAAGAGTCTAGATGCCAATGTCCTCTGCGCTGTCAGTGAAATTACGGGGGGAGATGCCCCCATGATCCTTTTTATTGGGAGCACCCCCTCCTTGTGCACTGAGCATAGTAATCATGTCCTCTATAGGCTCTTGACACACCATAGCAATAGAACAACATTTGATCTTGCCCACTCACCTTTTGCGCTCCTTTTTTTAACTACCCTTTCAGAAAAGACACTTGAAAATTTGATCCATGCATCCTACCAGTATGAGCAAAGTCAGATTGGTCCGCACGAGTACCTCGCTCTACTGCCATCTGCAGCCCTTGGAACCATTCTAGACACTTTGATGGGTATTGTATCGACGCGGCAGAATGAACTTCTGCAGCTCAAAAAGACCTTGCTTGCAGTCTAAGGCTCACTCGTCCAACGCATAATTTGAGCTGCAATATCAGCGAGTGGCATTATACGTTCAGCTGCCCCTAAACGAATGGCCTCTTTTGGCATTCCAAAAACGACACATGTTGCTTCATCTTGTGCAATGGTATGGCAACCTTTCTGCCGTAGCTTGAGCATACCTTGTGCACCATCCCCACCCATCCCCGTTAAGATCACACTGAGTGCTTTTTTACCAATGACACTTTCAACTGTTTCAAACAAAAAATCCACTGATGGACGATGCCTGTTTACTGGTGGCGCATCCGATATAAATACTTCATAGAGATATGCTTTGCCAATAGCTTTTCTCACTCCCATATGCTTACCGCCAGGCGCAATAAGGACTCGACCTGGTCTCACTTCATCACCATTTTTTGCTTCATTAACTTCAAAAGGGAAGAGTGTATTCATACGCATAGCAAAAGCTTCTGAAAAAACCGCTGGAATATGCTGCACAATTAAAACTGGGGGGATCGATTCAGGTAGATTCTCCATGAAGACTCGAAGAGCCTCCGTACCACCAGTTGACGACCCAATAACAACAACATGGTTCCCGAAATTACTTTGTGGTTGAATGCTCCGCTTAACAAGAGCATCTACTCGAGTGCGCGCCGTATGCCGTAACGTTACACGAGAGATAGCTGCTGCCTTAATCTTGCTAATGAGCTCTGGACCAATAAGCGGTAACTGATCAAAGCTTGGCTTCTGAATATAATCTATAGCTCCACTTTCTAAGGCATCCAAAACCATGGACCCTTCCTCCATACCAATAGCGCTCACAACCACTGTAGGTATTGGCTCAATGGGCAATACTTTTCTCAAGAGGGTAACTCCATCCATCCCAGGCATATGCAGATCCAATGTCATAGCATGAGGTCGCGTCTTTTTTATGAGATCCATCACTTGATCAGGGTGCGATGCCTCACCCACTACCTGAATCGATTGATCTTGAGAAAAAATTTGTTTAAGAAGTGCCCGCATTGTTCGCGAGTCATCAACGATGAGCACCTTAATGTGAGATTCAGTGACAATTGTTGCATGATTTGTCTTTGAAACTCGTGCCCGACCTGAGTTTGGATAAAAATACACTTCATGCTGTGTGTCAACACCGTGTGCAAGCTCATGGTATGCAAGTGGCTCAATACCCAAGAGACGAAATATTGGCTTTATAGCTTCAATCTCTCGTAAGGTACCGATGACCTTCATGCGGACCTTAGATGCAGTATGCATCTCGATAACGGCACTCAGTTTATCTGCTATGCGTTCAGAATCAATCTTTGTGCATAACCCATCTTTTATCTTCACAAATAGAGCGTCGCCGTTGTTTTTTTCAGCATCAAAAAGCGTGATCACTGCGCCTTCAATAAAGTGAAAGCACATAGTGTCTTGTCCTGACGCTATTATTCCGTCACGGAGTTCTATCACACAGCACCTTTCAGTAAAAAGTTTGTTACTAAATAAGGGAAACTTGTCGCTGGCGTATAGCCGCTTGCTAACCCGACAAAACGTCGGTATTGATCAGACGGTACTTTTTCTGCACAATCCTCAATAAAAAGAGCTGATCCCTGACGTTTAAGATTCAATAAGGCCTGCATAGTCGTGTTCGACGGATAGCCAAAAACATTTAATGCACATGCTGATTTGTCAAAAGATGCTTGGTTACCTAAATCAGAAATAACAAGACTTGCGTCTGCAAGAGTAACAGAATCAACATTCAAGGATTGCATCTTCCCAGAAACCAAGAGACGTACTGGCTGTATTGATAGCGATGAGAAAAATTGAGCATACTCAGGAAGTAACATCTCACTTGATTCAAGCGCTATCAAAACAGGCGGTAAATTTTTTACACCAGCCGGTCGGAGCTCTCTCAGGATCTTCATCATAGATTGACGCGCTGAAAAGTGACCGACTATAACAATCAGTTTTTTTTCAGGTGATGTCATTATTGCCTTACTCATCTTGGCATGCTCACGATCAAAATGATATCCTGAAGCCTGACCACGCGATGATACGGCACATCTCAATTTTGCCCTAATTTCATCCCCACTCTCATCTAAATTCGATAATGCAGGCTTTTCAATAAAATCACTTGCGCCTTTTGTCAAACAACCTAAGGCAAGCGATGCATCATTACGTGCAACAGACGAAATCATAACCACAGGAGGATGAGATGTTCCATGGAAATGAGTTGTCAAATACTCAAACCCTGTTTGTTCTGGCATATGAATATCAAGCGTCATAACATCAAACGATTTCTCTCCATTTTTCTGAACGAATTCATGCGCTTCGATGCCATTCATAGCATGCCCAGCAATAACGAACCCATATTCTGGCGTCAAAATCTTTTCTAAAATACTATGAACTGTTTTTGAATCATCAACAACAAGGACACGCACATTGTCTTGTTCCTTTTTATGAGGCACGAGACTTAATGCTGGTAAATCTTTTTTATCATATTTTTCATGTCTATAAACAGAATGACCTTCGCTTTTGATTGGCAATTCATACCCATTAATAGATTCTGAAATGCCCAAAAAAAGCACCCCATGGGGGTACATGCACTTTAACATCAAAGGAATTACTTTCTTAATTTGATCTTCATTAAAATAAATAAGAAGATTACGGCAAAAAACAGCATCATACAATTCTTTTTCTGGCATCTTATCTAACTCGAGAACACTGTGCGTAGAAAATGTAACATGCTTCTTAAGCGACTCCCTTGCTTTTGAATACTGTGAAATATCGCCCGTACCTTTTGCAAAATGATTTGACAAATAATTCATTGGACATTTCGTAAGGTCTTCTTGAGTGTAAACGCCATTTTTTGCAAATGCAACAGAATTGTCATCTATGTCAATACCACGGATGCTGAAATCAAATTCTGGATCAATTTTTGGCATTTCATTCGCAAGGAACATCGCCAGCGAATAAACTTCATGACCTTTGCTGCATCCTGCCGAAAGAAATCTTAGTTTTTTCTTTCCTGATTCTTTTGCTGCTTTTATACATTCTTTTAAATACTGCTTTTTTAAAAGCTCAAAATGAACAAACTCTCTGAAAAAATAGGTATAATGTGTTGTCAAAATAGATACAAGCATCCGTGTTTCATGAGCATAGTTATCTTTAATGTATGCAAGATAGTCTTGAGCATCCGCCAAATGGAGCTCATTAATCCTTTTCTGTACGCGAGCTTCAATCATCGCTCGCTGTTTTGATCCAAAATTTACACCTGTCATACTATGAACAAGTGATGCGATTTGACCTATCGCGTCATCCTGTGGTAAATCTTTGATGTTTTTTAATGCGTTCATATTTTTGCTATCCTTTAAATATCTTCAAATCGCGGATCATTTTCAGCCGGAACACTTCCGCCCCCAACAACTTCGCGGAATGATTGTTCGGGCACTTCTTTTTTCTGAGCAAACTTTTGATGAATAGGCACCACACTCGCAAGATGATGCTTCTCCTGTGGTTTATTTAATTTCGCATCACTACGTTGATCCAATATCCTTTCAGGAACTCCTGCGTCATAACCCTCTCCCCGCACCGTCGTCATAAGGTGTTTCACGAGTGTTCTTAACTCAACTGCCTGTCCAGCTAATTTATCGGCAGATATCGCTGATTCATTGGAGGCTCGTGCATTCTGATGCGTCACACCATCAAGCTGATTCATAGCTTGTGATATCTGCTCCACACCTTGCGACTGCTCACTTGATGCAACTGCAATTTCACCAACCATGACAGCTACTTTACCAACCTGAAAAACGATCTCATCAAAAACCTGACCACAAAGACGTGCGGTTTCTGTCCCTGTTGCCACTTTCTCCCTACCAAGAACAACAATCCCTTGCACACGACTTTTTGTCTCAGCAACAGTTTGTTCCACTTTTGCAATACTGTTGCGCAACATGTCAGATATTTCTCGTGACGCGTTTCCACTCATAGATGCCAAGTTGCCCACTTCCTCGGCAACAACAGCAAATCCTTTTCCATGCTCACCTGCACGGGCGGCTTCCACCGAAGCATTAAAAGATAGAAGCTTTGTTTGAAACACAATGTCGTTAATGATTTTTGTTTTATTTCCAATTTCAGAAATAATATTAACAATTGATTCAATCTCTTGATTGCTTAGCTCCATTTGATGCACAATCTCATTATTACTACTATTAATTTCATCAATAGCCTGAATCATACTGTCAACAACTTGCTTTCCTTTCACGACACTCTCATTACTTTTGTCTGAAAAACCTCTCGAATTTTTTGCATTATCAGCATTTTTCATGACCATTGCGCTCACTTCGTCAAGTGAAGCTACAGTCTCCTGAAGTGCTGCAGCCTGCTCGGTTGACCCTTGCGACAATGTCTCTCCATTTTTCGCTGCATCCTGCGCAGCCACTGCCAATCCATCTGCACTTCTCGATAAACCTTGAACAACTGTATCAAGTTTTTTCGTTAAACTTTTTGAAAAAAAGTAACCAACGAGCTGAGCACTTAAAGATCCAAAAATGATGCTAATTATTATAAATATCTCCGTATTGGTAACTAAATTTTTTGCATCTTCTATAAGACCTTTTGCCTCAGCATTCTCCTCGTCTAAAATGTTTAGTATTTTTTGATTAAATTTTCTGTCTATTACTTGACTTTTTTTCAAAACAATATCCGAAAGAGCAGTCTGAGACGCATGCTTACTGTATGCATCTAAAGTTTCATTGACTGAATCCTTAAAATTAATCCAGTATTCGTTAATATCAGCAAGATCTGACTTTTCCTTACCATGAAGAGGGTATGATAAATATTCTTTTGAATATCGCTCAAACTCATCCATAGATGCACGGAGCTCCTTATTATTTAAGTCCCTTTCTTCGTTAGACAATCCATTAGCAATAATTAAATTTTGATACCCTCGAGCACGACGAAAGACTCCTTGCATCTGACTAATGGCCATCGACTTGGGCATCGAGTCTTCTGTTATAAATATATAGCGCGAAGCAACTTGCTTCATAGAGTAAAGCTGTCCTATTCCAGTAATGGCAGAAAAAAGAGCCAAAAGCCCGTACGTCATAATCATCTTTGTCTTCAAGCTTGCGTTCTTCATTAAGCCGCCTCCTTTGCTTTCTCGGAACCAGAAATTGCTTTATAATCATCAATACTAAGTGCTTTTGCTAGATTAATAATGAGTATAAGTTTTTCATTTTTTCTATATATATTAGTAATATACTCGCTTGCTTTCGCGTTCTGCGTATCAGGTCTTCCTGACAATTCATTTTCATCAGGAGATACCACGCTATTAATAGAGTCAACTATAACGCCAAGACTAATCGGATCAAGGTCGCATATAATAACAGCATTTTCTGCACTCGTGCTAGGCTTAATGCCTAGCTTTGTTCGTAAATCAAGCACAGAAATAACTTGTCCACGAAGATTCATGAGTCCTAAAAAATAATTCGGAGTGAAAGGAATAGGCGTCACCTCCGGTATTGCTATCACCTCTTTGACAACAAGCAGAGGTATTGCATACTCTTCATTTCCAAGAGAAAAACTAAGATACCTTATATTATGTGAGTTTTCTTGCATTACGCGCACCCTTTCATATCGTTTGTTTTTAATACTTTGCTTTTTGGAATAATGTCAGATAATTCTAAAATGAGCGCCGGGCGACCATCGCCTAAAATAGCACTTCCAGAAAATCCTTCCAAAAGCTGGAGCTCAGCACCGAGCCTTTTAATGACAATCTGTTGCTGCCCCAAGATATCGTCTACAAAAATACAGAAAGGCTGAACACGCGTTCTCACGACGATCACAATTCCATCATGATCCTGTATCGCTTTTCTTTTTATGCCAAGTAAACTATCTAGTCTGTACATTGGTATATTTTCTCCACGTAAATCGAAAATTTCTCCAAGACCAGAAACAACATGGATATCCTTCGGGTTCGGACGGATAGACTCGTGGACATGACTTATAGGTATAACAAATCGGTGATTCTGAAGACGAATGACCATACCGTCAACAATTGCAAGTGTGAGCGGCAACGTCACCCTGAACGTCGTTCCAATACCAAGCGCTGTATCTATACGAACGTCACCCTGGAGACGCTCAATATTAGTTTTAACAACATCCATCCCCACACCCCGGCCCGACACATCTGTGACCTCTGTTTTGGTCGAAAACCCTGATGCAAAAATAAGATCATAGGCATCTCTCTCTGAAAGCTCACTGCCTGGCGGTAATATATTCTTCTCAATTGCTTTTTTTATAAGCTTGTTTGCATCAAGTCCTGCACCATCATCTTCAATTTCTATCACTAACTTGCCACCATGATGAAAAGCGCGCAGCGCAATATGGCCTATCTCTGGCTTCCCTCTCTCTAGTCTCAATGCATTAGACTCAACCCCATGATCCACTGCATTACGCACAAGATGAACGAGAGGATCACCGAGACTTTCAAGTACCGACTTATCAAGCTCCGTATCCTCTCCATGCATTTCAAATTCTATTTTCTTCCCCAACAAAGATGATGTGTCTCTCACAATACGTTGCAATTTTTGAAATGTTTGCTTGAGCGGAACCATTCTCAAACTCATTGAAATCTCTTGGACCTCTTCAGTCACTTTTCCTATCTGATGCACAGTCTTTCGTAATCCAATATGCTCTGTCTCTGACGACTGCTCATTAAGTACAGTTTGTAAAATAACAAGCTCACCAACAAAATTCAAAAGCCTCTCGACACGTGCAACACTCACACGAATACTTTCATCTGGTGAATGCGCTGCTTTTGGTACATCAACCTTTTCTGCAGCAAAGGAGAACTTTGCAATAACTTCTTTTTGTGGCTCTAAAGACGCCTCCTGCACCTCAGAAGGAGGCTGAGAAGCTATAACAATCATTTCCATAACGTCATCAATAGGCACCTGAGCACTAAAATCTGTGCTCAACGCTTGAATAATAACTCCAATCCTATCATTACAAGCCAACAGCACATTCACAACAGACGGTGTAATGGCTAATTCCTTTTTTTTCAGCTTCAGAAGAAAGGATTCAAATTTATGAGAAAATTCAGCCAGCTGAGCAAACCCAACGGCCTGTGCACTCCCCTTAAGATTATGCGCCAGCCTAAAGATCCTCTCCAGGATCGAAGGGTTATCTGGCTCAGTCTCAAGCGTAAGGAAACACTGTTCCGTGTCCGTTACAAGCTGCTGGGCTTCAAGCAAAAATTCCTGTCGCAGATCTCCATCGTCTATCATGTACGTAAACCGTCGACATTTTTATAAGTTTTCTTGAATGATTTGAGGCCGACTACAGGTCAACAATCACAGATACGTGCTTAGCAATAGCTTCACGGACTGCAACAACAGCAATACCAGTATCCCCACGAATATTGCCAGCCAGGGCTGCGTCACGAACGACCTTTGTGGCTGCTTGGATAGCAGCGACAGCACGCAGCGCAGCAGGAGTCACAGCATAACGCACACCCGTATCAGCAACGCTACAAATAGAATCGGTAGCAGCAATAGTGGCCGCAGAAGCTTCTCGCAACGTGTCATTTGCATAAACAACATCCCTAGTCATGGTATCGGCAGCAGCGGTAGCAGCAATAACAGCAGCGGCACTAGCCGCGACACGGGCTGCGGCACCATCAGCAATAGTACGCAAATAATCAGCACGCGCTGTGGCATCAGCACGGGCACGATCATCAGAAGCAGCTACAATATCAGCTTCAATCTGCGCAACAGCAGCACGGGCAAAAGCAGCTGCATCATGAGCTGCATCCAAAATAACGGTTCGGCAGTAATCAGCACGTAAAGAATCAGCATGAACGGCATCGCGAGCCACCCTTACAGAATCACGAACTGCAGCATCACGAGCCGCCGCAACATCAGCCACATCAGCAATACGATCGGTAGTACGCTGATACTCATCACGCAAAAAATCAGAACGAGTCACACTACGATCTGCAGCAGAGCGCAATTCTTCTACTCGACGAAGAGCAATAGCAGCCTCCTCACGCGCAGCAGCAGTATGCGTGGTCGCAGCGAAACGAACAGCAATAGCACTTGCACGAACAGCAACACGAACACCAGCAACAGCATGAGCTGTATCAATAGTGGCAGCAACAGCGCTCACACGAGCACGACCAGCAGCAGTACGGATAGCTTCAGTAGCAACTGTACGTAAATACCGAGAGCGAACTACATCAGCACGGACAGCAGCACGAACAACGCTAGCGGCATCGCAAGCACGCTCAACAACGTCATGTGCAGCATCAACAGCGGTGCGAGCAGAAGCTAGAGTATCGTCGGCAACACGAGCCGCATCAGCGTCGATGTCACGAGCACGCCCAATAGCAACTTGTAAAAAGTCATCAGTAACAATGCTCGTTGCAGCAGCCCTCCGTGCCTCATCATTTTTTGTATGCACAATAAAAGCATCGAGCCATAGCTCATCTATATTACTTACATTAATAGCATGGATGGTACTAACATCAACAAAAGTCATTCCAGCAAAAACAGGATGCACTAATGCTGACAAAAACAAAATACAAATGACCTTCATAATTCTCCCAAGGTGTCAAAAATACTTGATCAAAAACAAGTCATCCATTATTTATAATAAGGTGAGTGGGCCAGAAGAATTTCACCCCTGGCCTCTCTCAGAACAGTGCTTGAACCTCTCGACTCACACTGCTCCCATCAAACAACCCTCCTCAACATCTACCTTGCTGCCAATGAACGAATAGATAAGAC
>CAIUGE010000014.1 GCA_903898645.1 Oligoflexia bacterium
ACACGCACTAGCTAACCTGCACGAAACAAAAGTTATCAGATGCAGCTGTACTTCAATAAAAGTGACGCAATGCGAAATTCGACCTTTTTTTATGCATGCTATTCACTCATAAGGAGCCTTCGGATGCACGCACATTGTATGCTATTATGAATAAATACCACGCCAAAGACGCAGAGCATGCATTGGAATCCTCACTTTCACTCTTCTGAGCTGCTTATGGGACTCAGTCCCAGGGAGCCACTTTCTTGAACAAACCTTGCTCGATATGCGGTACCGATCTTGGAATCGAGATCTGCACGCATCAGATAAAGTCATTATCCTTGATATTGACGAGCAAAGCCTCAAAGTCATGGCACCCATTTACGGAAGATGGCCTTGGCCTAGACGCGTTTATAAGGATCTGATTGAATTCATCTCTATTGGTTCGCCGCGCGCCGTCCTGTTTGATGTGCTTTTTAGTGAACAAACTCATGCGAGCATTGGTCCCGATGACCAAGCACTTATTGATGCAACGCGCAGTTTCTCTTTTGTCTCCCACGGTATGCAGCTTTTCGAAGACGAACTCCTAGATACTAAAGCGTTTACGGATCGCTTTGCACTCTCTGACGTCAGTACCGAACAATCCAAGACTTTTCGTGATTTTGCAGGCCCTTTCCAGGCGCTACTAGACGCATCGCAAAATGTCCATGTTGTTACCTTTGATCCAGATAGTGATGGCGTATCAAGACGAGTACGTCTTCTCTACCAGTATGATCACAGGGTTTTACCATCACTGAGCACACAAGCACTCCTCCTCTATTCCCAGAAAAAAACTCTCAATTCCTGGCAAGACCACCTCAGTATTGGAGACTATACAATTCCAATAACGCATGGCACCGTACCGCTTCATTTCTATAAGCCAAAAAATATGGAAAGCATCAGTATGGCGGCCGTTTTGGCATCTGCTGCCAAAGTGCAAAAAGGCGAACAGCCCGACACGGTCGATCCACTCATGTTTGAAGGTAAGATCATTCTGATAGGGGCAAGTGCAACAGGGCTTGAAGATCTCAAACCAACGCCTGTAAGCCCGCTCTTGCCTGGCGTTGTGCTCCATGCAACGGCTATCTCTAATGTCTTGATGCAAGATTTTCTCATCGAGATCTCTTTTGCTGTCAAAATCGGCATCGCCTTCTGTCTCATCACGCTCTGGTACGGCATTTTATTCATCTTGCAGAATATTTTCATCAAGGTACTATTGGCGCTTAGCGTTATATGCGCCTACTGCATGATTGCCGTGCTTGTTTTCCAAAAAATGAGTCTCCATCTTGAGTGCGGACTTATGCTTTTTCTTTTTGTCGCTATTTTACTTGATAGTTTTATCTATCTCAGTTTTTTTGAAGGTGCTGAAAAACGCAAGATCAAAGGCACTTTATCGAAATATATCTCTCCCGATGTCATGAACGCCGTTCTCGCAACAGGCCGCAATCCTTCGGCTGAAATCGGCCAACGCCAGGAACTAAGCATTTTATTCTCAGATATACGCGGGTTTACAACATTTTCTGAATCCCATCAGCCAGAAAAAGTCGTCGAAATGCTCAACTATTACCTAGGCTCCATGGTTGACCTTGTCTTCGAGCACCAAGGCACCTTAGATAAATTTATCGGAGATGCCGTTATGGCGTTTTGGGGAGCACCCCTTCCCGACGACCAGCACGTGCGGCGCGCTGTGTTATGCGCACTGCGCATGCAAGAGTCACTCGTGGAACTGAAAAAAAACTGGAAAGACCAAGAAAACCCATTCACCTTCGAGATAGGCATTGGCATCAATACAGGAGATGTGATTGTTGGGAACATCGGTGGCGAAAAAAGGCTTGATTATACTGTCATCGGCGACAATGTCAATCTTGCATCACGTCTGGAAGGACTCACCAAGTACTACCATGCTCCCATTATCCTGGGCGAAAAGACTTACGAGGATGCAAAATCCCATTTTGTCACACGAAAAGTCGATCTTGTCCGCGTCAAAGGCAAACAGAACAGCGTCACCATAGCAGAGGTACTTGGAAGCCATCTCCAGTCCCTTGCAGAAGCGTCCGATACAGCTATGGGTTTGTACCAAAAAGGATCGTTCCATGACGCACTTGCCAGTTTTGAAGAAATACAAAAAGAGCACCCTCAGGATGGCCTTACAGCCCTCTACCGTGAACGTTGCCAAAACCTTCTCCAGCATCCACCAGAAACTTGGGATGGCACTTTTACAGCGACCAGCAAATAGAAAGGATCGTCAATGCTCAGAAATCTTCTTTTATTGTGCGCGCTAGCACATGCAGAAACAGTCTACATCCAATCCCTGCATGCTGATTTACGTACATCACCCGCTATGAATGCCCCCTTAATGGTACGACTCAATCGCGGTACTGCATTGCAAATCACCAAGCATGTCAATGGGCTTTGGCTGGAAGCAACAGTCCAAGGAAAAAAAGGCTACATAACCAGATTGTTTGTCAGTGATCATAAACCGATAGGGGCGCAATCATTAGTAACTGACGTCAAACAGAATATCAACGCTAGACGACGCTCCTCATCCTATGCTGCATCAGCTTCCACTCGTGGGCTGGCCTCAACTGATCGTATCCGCGAAGGCCGAGCATCACCTGCGAATGCAGCTGCACTCGAAGCAATCGAAAAAGAACCTCAACCAACACCTCAAGAGATCGAGCGTTTTGGAAAATAAGTAATTGCACATATTGCGCTACTCGCATAGCCTCGATCTGTGCGACTGATTCTGATTGTACTATTAGGATGCGCTTCGATACCCCAAGACGAAAAGACTATTCTTGCTCAGGAAGTGCACGATGAAGTCGAGGTTGGTCGCAATATAGCCGCCAAGATCCTCGGTCAACTTGGCTGGGATCAGGCGCACCCAGAACTCACTCGCTACGTGTCACTGCTTGGGCACTATATTGCCAATAGTTCGAGCCGTCCAGAAATCACGTACCACTTTTCGATCCTTAAAAGCGACGAAGTGAATGCCTTTGCCACACCAGGCGGCTTTATCTTCGTGACCCAGGGCCTCCTCCATGCCGTCCACTCAGAAGATGAACTTGCATGTGTGTTGGGCCATGAGATAGCGCATATCACCGAAAAACACCTTTATAATCAGATCAAACCAAAACACACAAATGCTGTGGCTGACACACTCACACGGTTCTTGTCACGCGGTGGGTCATCTATTGGAGCCTCGATGCTCACACTTGTTCATGCAGGGCTCAAAGCCCTCTTAGAAGATGGCCTTGGGAAAGAAAAAGAGTATGCAGCTGACGAAATCGGCGTCACCATCGCTTCCGCTGCAGGCTACAACCCACAGAGCATGATCCAACTTTTGACACGTATCCATAAACTTGGGAAGCATATCGGGAAAACACATCCACCTTACCCAGAACGGATCCAGGCGCTTGAGCTCAGTATGAAAAAAAATGGCCTTCGTCCTGTATCCCATCATCACAGGACCCAGGCACGCTTCACACGTGCCGTAAAAACGCTTGAGGTACAAGAATAATGATTCTCTGCTTACTAGCACTTGGCGCTCTGGCTGATCAGTATCATTTTAAAAATATTTTGATAGGCGATAGGGCTGTTGGCCTGGGCGGCGCCTATACAGCAATCTCAGATGACCCAAGCGGCATGTACTATAATCCTGCCGGCATGGCTTTTGCCATGGAAAACTATATGAGCGGATCGGCAAATGCCTACGCAACCTCCACCTCTCGCTACAAGAATATCATCCCGGGCCAAGATTACCTCATTACCTCCAGTCAACTAACGCCTTCCTTTTTTGCTTTCTCACAAAGTTTTGGCAAAACCAAAGTTGCATTTGGTATCGCAGTCCCCAATGCTGATCTCAATGACCAAAATGACACAATTACTAATATTTCCCCAACCACCAATAAGCCCAATAATCTCAAAAGACGACTTTTTGAGCAGGATATCACGTACACCTTTGCAACTGGCATCGCACGAGAAGTAGCAGAATCCTTGTCATTTGGTATCAGCTTCCTGGGCTCGCTACGCATCCACAAACGTATTGATAATCAATTTGTTTTTTACAACCCTATCCCAACAGGCGTTTATTACTACAACATCACCTACCTTGATCAAGAAGCTTTTTCACTTGCACCAAAAATTGGGATCCAGTATATGCCCATACCCAAGCTCTCTCTAGGTCTCACGCTCTCAAAAAATATCAATATCTCAAGCTCGGGAAAACAACAAACCTACAACAAGACAACGGCTGCCAATGGCTATCCAAAAATTCCAACAGGTGAAGCCTCCCAGGACATGACAATCATATCGACGAACAACGTCTTTGCCAATGCCCCCGCACCACTCACAATAAGTGGTGGCGCTGCCTATTTTGTCACCAAACGATTTCTGGTAACCTGTGACGCTGATGCATACTTTGCTGACCCCACATTCCTCGACTACCAGATGTTGACCGTCCTCAACGTCGTCGCTGGCATCGAGTACTTCCTTACCGACCTGATACCACTGCGCCTTGGCATCTTTACTAATAATGCAAATACACCCCGTCTCGTCCAGGGGCGTACGAATCAAACGACCCACGTCGATCTCCTAGGCCTCACCGCCGCACTTGCCTTCGTACAATCAGGCTCATCATTTTCGCTTGCCGTCACATCCACCACAGGCTCTGGAGGTGCACAAATTATTGGCAATAACACGACGATTCAGATCCTCCAGCAATCGTCATTGAATGTTTACCTCAGTGGAAGCTATCAACTATGAAAAAAACTCTTATCCTTTACTCTCGAACGCTTCCCAGGTATAATCCGAAAAAAGTTACCCACAAAAGTGGGGGATGCTCGGGGAAATAAACTAAGAAATCCTTGGAGCTGTTCACCATTCAACAAAGGAGCACGAAGTGAAAGAGCACAGGAGCGGTATTTGGGAGTCCAGTGAACTATATCATGATGCAGTCACTGAATTTGAAGAAGCAGCTGCGCTTATGCAGCTTGACCCAAACATTGCAACACGGCTTAAGGTTCCAAAACGGGCCCTGATCGTGAGCGTGCCGATTCGCCTCGATGATGGAACAGTCAAGGTATTTGAGGGGTACCGCGTGCAGCACAATGCTGTCCTTGGGCCCGGCAAAGGCGGCATTCGCTTCCATCAGGATGTCAATCTCTCAGAAGTCACAGGACTTGCCATGTTGATGACGTTCAAATGTGCGCTTGCTGGCCTTCCACTTGGTGGAGCAAAAGGCGGTATTCGCGTGAATCCATCAAAACTCTCTTCTCGTGAACTGCAAGCTCTCACCCGTCGTTATACAACAGAAATTCAAATGGTCATCGGACCTCATATGGATGTCCCAGCGCCTGATGTAGGCACTGACGGTCGCCATATGGCATGGATGATGGACACTTATTCCTTTGAACGAGGCCATACAGTACCAAGTGTTGTAACAGGGAAACCTGTTGAAATAGGCGGATCGCTGGGCCGTGCTGAAAGTACGGGCCGTGGCGTTATCTATACTGTGTTGCATGCAGCCAAGTACTTGCGTGAAAAGAAAAGAGTAAACATAGCAATGGATAAGACAACAACAGTGTCAGTCCACGGCTTTGGTAAAGTTGGTGGCGTTGCAGCACTTGAGGCACATATGTTGGGTGCTCGGGTCATTGCAGTAAGTGACATAGCAGGTGGGGTCATGAATAAAAATGGCCTCGATATTCCTCATCTTCAAGAATATTTCGCAAAGCATCATACCCTCATTGGCTTTCTTGACTCCGATCCTATTACCAATGAAGAAATATTCACCATACCAGTCGATGTGCTGATCCCAGCTGCAATCGAAAGCGTCATCACCATCAAAAATGTTCATCAAGTCCAGGCTAAAATCATCGCTGAAGGCGCCAACGGACCACTCAGTTCTGAGGCAATCAAGATCCTGGAAGACAAGGGTGTCTTTTTGATCCCAGATGTCCTTTGTAACGCAGGCGGCGTCGTTGTATCCTACTTCGAATGGGTCCAGGGCCTCCAGAATTATTTCTGGACTGAAGCCGAAGTTAATAAGCAACTTGCCGAAATGATGGAGAAAGCCTTTGTACGCGTCGTTATGATTCAAGAGCAGTATAAGTGCGGCATGAAAACAGCTGCCCTTATGGCTGGTATTGACCGCATCAGTAAAGCCATGCTTCTCCGCGGCCTCTTTCCTTAAGCTCACCGGGGGGCATTTTTTGCCCCCCTATTAACATTAAGACGCACGTGGCCGATAGATCCATTATGGATCCTTTGCCAAATAATAAGCGTTTCCGCGCCAACCCAATTGAAGTCATTATCTTTACGGGCATGCTTTCGCTTCTTGTGAACTCACTCTACGAGCTCGTCTATAGGCACCAGCCATTTCAAGCACGAATGCTACAAAATATGAGTAGCCGCGCGCCTTCTTCAATCGTCCTCCCAACTATTTCTCCCCTGCTTGAAGTCATGACCTCCTGCAAAGAAGCTGTAGAACGCAGAACCCAAGCATCAAAAGCACGCTTCAAAGGTGAAATCTGCATTCCAGATACCAAAACAATAACTGTGATCAATACCACCAACAGATACCACGCAACGGTATTCCAGCAGCAAAAAACATTTTCAACTGACTACCTTCACCTCGATCCAGGCCTCAATAAGATTGAAATACACTTCAAAAAAGACATGAAGACCCAGGTATACACGATAGAAATCACTTCCCTAGAAGAGTAGGCTACCGCTCAAGAAAAGGGGGGAGCACCTATAATGGGGCTGAAGCAGTACGCTCGTCGCCTAATGATTCATATAACAAATAGGCTCAGAACATGTCAGCAAAGAGTCAAACAACCGGATAGCAGACACCATCGACGTCAAACAGCTATTTTCGATAGTAATATTTGATCTATAGATAGAAACAGCAGTACTATGCGCAGAAACTTTGCATTGAGATAGAATAATTGCCGCCCGATGCCGAGCATCGTTACACACAAGTATACCAGGATAATGATGATGCATCGCAGTAGATACGCAGCATCTTACCAAATTGATAGTAGGACTATCTCTAATAAAAACAGGAGGATATGTTGTGCTCTCAAAAATACACTGAGCAGCCTTAATGCTCATACCTGTTACCGACAACCCCTCAAGAAAACATAAACCTCTCAGAGTGATACAACAGCTCCCCTTTATCACGACTCGCTTGAGAGCGCACTTTCCAGAATCACGAACAATAGAGAACGTCCGTTCTTGAATACCTAAATCGAGTTGTAAAATTCCATGCCTTCCACACTTGAGGACAATTATTGTCTTTCCACTATCGAGCCCTTCACGGACCATCAAAGACAACTCATCATCAGGCAATCGCGCCTCAATAAAAATAACTCTCTTCTTGAGCGATTCAGCCACATCTCTCAAATACTCATTTCTATAAAAAGATCGGGCCGAGAGCAAAAGACTCGTCGCATCATGATCTGTCATAGACTTTGCGATATGAGCGACAAGATCACCAGGAAGATCGGTCAGTGAACACCGTACAGCAGCTTCTGGAGCTGCTCGAACAGACAAAGCCGACATGCCGCAGCCTGCGTGTACCAACTGCGAAAAAAAAAGGAAAAAAATCACCACGTCAAATCCATTAATAATGGTAATCATATACTAAAAACATAGTCAATGTCATTAAAACGCACTCAATCCGTTTACCTCTCTTTCTCATCCCCTTCAGCAACAAGAAATTCAGCACTCTAACCAGCACGCGCTACCATTGCTCAATAAAAATACTGATTCTTATTTTTTATTCTGCTCACGACACAAGCCCTTGCCGCAAGCAAACTCTGTCAAATTTGATTGCTTTATAGAGACAATTAACGTATTGTAGAGCACCATGAAAATCATCGCCATGCTGTTGGTATCGACCCTAAGTTTCGCAACCCCTTGCAAGGTTTGCACCACCGAGACCTCCCTGCGCTGCCCAAACTGCAAAAGCGCCTACTACTGCTGCCGGGACCACCAGAGATCCGACAGCCAAAACCATAAAAAAGATTGCCGCACATGGGCTCTCCACAAAGACCTGGTAGGTAATGTTACAATTGCCCCAAGCTCTCTAGATGGTGCCGGCCTCGGCCTTTTTACCCAAAAAGATATACCAAGTGGCAACCCTATTGCTGGGTACTTAGGCTATTCAATAGGAGTTGAATCCGCCTACAATTGTAAGGCTACACAAAACATGTACCTCGCTGACACTATCGTCGGGCATACTGACCGCACATACCCAGATCATCTTATTGGCGGTCAATTTGCAAACGACGGAGCGGTCACTGCAGAAAACATCAAGACACTTTTGAGTGTCAATTGTTCTGCAATGACCGACACGTACCTAAAATCGATTCAAGATTTTTCAGCATCATACTTAGAACACGAATTTGATGCTAATAATGCAGGATTTTATCGCAATAATAAACTCATTGCAGGCGTCTGTGCACTCAAGCCTATCGAAAAAAATGCAGAAGTCCTTATCGGCTATGGTCTTAATTTTTGGATCAGTGTTGCAGCAGATCTTTGTAGCAGAAAAGGGTTTCCACTTGCGACTGCAAGCATCTACCATGCGGCATCTCTTGCAGCATTGCATCGTAGCGAACATGCATTGCCATACACACACCCAGAAAATTTCTTCTTCAACTACCTGGATAACGACGAATTCGAAGATTTTAAAAATACCATGAGAAAAAATGAACTCTCTACCCAGCTAGTAGCTCTTTTTGGCCATAGCCACCTTATCGGGATACACATTCACACTATGTCAAAATGGCAACAACTGCTCCAGACAGTTGATGCTCAAAACCGTATCAAAGAAATTCAAGCACTTCCAAACGAAGCATTTCGGTCAAGTACAACGCACCATGATATCCATCCAAAAAGTATTGCGCTTGCAGAAGCTCTCTTCACTGCGGCCGAACAAACCAAAGAACCTATTTTTCAATGGTTTGATGCTAGAACTAGGCAATTTTTGACTCAAAAAGCGTTTCTACAATCAATAAAAAATGATTACCCGACTCATTTAGTTAAGTAAAAACACATGAAACAAAGCATTTTTTTATCAAGTAGGAAAAATTTTCACCGATCAGTCTCCTGTAGGTCAAGCATGGAACGGCGCCTACTGTCTCAAGGAGGAAATAACTAGAATCAAGGAGAATAGCAATGGGTTTGCGTATCAATACCAATATACAGTCACTGTCTGCACAGCGAATGCTGACAACAAATAGCGAAAATCATAGAACTTCATTAGAGAAAATGTCCTCAGGTAACCGAATTAACCATGCAAGCGATGACGCTGCTGGTCTCGCTATCAGCGAAAAATTAAAGTCAGAAATCAGAAGCATGCGTCAAGCATCACGAAATGCCGGTGATGGCGTGAGCATGATTCAGGTTGCTGAAGGCTCCATGAACGAAATCAGTAACATCCTGCTTCGTTTAAGAGAACTCTCGATCCAAGGTGCATCAGATACCATCGGTGACACAGAAAGAAGCTTCCTTCATAAAGAAGTCGAGCAACTTAAATCTGAAATTAACCGTATCTCGAACTCAACTGAGTTTGATGGCACCAAGCTCCTCAACGGCTCTTCAAAGCCACTAGAAATTCAAGTCGGTACACATAACGATCCTCTCAATGACCGTTTTGTCTACGAATCCCAAGGACTATCAACGACCCTCGGATCCCTTGGTCTTGAAACAATCGGCACACTCACAAAAGAGTCAGCCCAAACCAATCTTGCCATACTAGATGACGCAATCACCCACCTCACAGGAAACAGAGCAACACTCGGTGCACTTCAAAACAGAATGCAATCGACTCTCAATAACTTAGCTGTTTCGCGCGAAAACCTTGAAGCTGCTAATAGCCGCATTCGCGATACTGATATGGCCGAAGAGTCAAGCAACCTGACTCGACAAAGCATACTCACACAAAGCGCAGTTGCTATACTGTCTCAGGCAAATTCCGTACCCCAACTTGCCTTGAAACTGTTGGGTTAGTTGGTATTGATACGCATGTGGGGAGAGGAAGTGACGCTTCTCCCCGCTTTCACCTCTTGAAGACAAACGCTTCTCATGCTAGACGTCACTCTATGCTTCATGTCTCAAACAATATCTATGCTGCTAAAATACAAACCATCAAACCGTACGCACTCGAAGAGCTGGATTGCTATGAACGCATGGGCAATTGGCAAGGCGACCACAAAGCGCTTCATGTAGAAATTGGCTGCAATGCAGGGCACGTCACCATTGCTTGGGCCGAAAAAAATCCTCACATATTCTTTATTGGTATCGACTATAAATATAAAGCAATTTACCGTGCAGCAGAAAAAGCAAAAAAGAAGAATCTCTCCAATGTTATTTTTATTCATATGCACGCAAATACACTCGAAAAAATATTTAAACCAAGCGAAGTAGATGCGTTTTTTGTTTTCTTCCCAGATCCTTGGGAAAAGAAATCACAGAGAAAAAATCGATTCCTCACCACGACCTCATTCCAAATGCTGGCATCACTCACTAAGAAAAACGGCACGCTCAGCATAAAAACAGACCACGATGAATATTTTGCACGTATCTGCGAAGCTATCCCAGACACGTGGCGCGTGACACATCAAACCAAAGATCTCCATGCAGGCTGGCTCAAACTCCCATCCATTCCCGACGTAACACTCTTTGAACAGCTTTTTATGACAAGAGCTATCCCAATTAAGGCAATGGACCTAGTATGCGTCTAAGAAAGCAGGACACTTCTCTAGCTCCTCACGCAGAGCATAGCCATCACCTTCAAGGCTAGAGAGAAATTGCCACACATCAATGGACTGGCCCTTGTACTGAAACTCAATGCCTAATTTCATGTGCATCTTGTGCATAAAACCGTACACCATGACACTCAAATAATGAGGCTTGACACGCCCTTTCTTGTCATAAAAATCCTCAAGAGGAGCTTTCTCAATTTCTTTCAGGAGCGAACGTATCGTCGCTTCCTCATCACGGAATCGAACAGCGTCAGTAACTCGAATAACCAAATCACGTGATGGGATAAAAAGTGCTGCTACGCGCTCAAGCAGTGTCGCTTCAGGCAAATCGCTCGGGGTATAGCGAGAAAAAACATCCCCTGGCTTCAAAGTCGAGAAACCACTCTTTTTATCCGCGCCTTGAATCGCTCTTTCAACACTAATAGATACAGCTCGAAAGAGGCCACGCACCTCCTGCAGCATTCCTCGGCGTTCATAAAGAGCTAAAGTCTGCGATAACCAGTAATCCAGCCCGTAGGCCATCAAAAGCTCTTCGCCTGAAACGATAGGACGCAAGGCCTGCAGCTCACAGACCTCATTATGGCAGTCCAGGAATACATTATTGGTCTTTGCATCCGATGACCGCACCATATAAGAATACGCAAAATCTTCAACGTCCTTTTTTGAAGCTGCCTTGTTCTCCAAAAACACCAAATTATCTAGACTCCCATCATTCACGAATTGCGCTGCATGGTAGGCATCCTGAGGATCCTCATCCGCAATGATATTTTTGCTCACCCCATCAGCTGTCCACATAAACAAATAAGGATGGTAAAGGTCAAAATAACCTTGCACAGTCCTTGTACCAGTATACAACGCTAGGACCTCACCTTGAGCATAGTTGCGTAGCGCAAAAAGACCCCTTCCTGCATGCGGGATGAGGCTCGCTTTTATCTCAAGGCTGCCACAGGACTTGCGGTGCACTCTCCAACATTTCTTCTGACAATCTACAGAACAGTAGAAAACATGATGACACCGCCCACAAGTCTTTGTTGTCTCTTGTTTGCAATCAACACAAGGAACCGCAAGAAGCATTTTTAGTAACAAAAAAAGGAGGCACATATAACGCATAGTACCATTTATGGCAACTGAGTCAAGCTCTCCTACTGAAATCTAGGATCCCCACTCCTAAAACCTTTGCACTTATCCAGCTCATCACAAAAATTATAGCCATCGCCTTCTAAACTACTCATAAAAAATCTCACGTCAATCGCATGATCTTGAATTTTGATCATAATATCATCCCCAAGAGCAAAGGAGAGTTGTGCATAGATCCAGGGGCTCAAATGATGAGGCTTAACACGGCCCTTCTTGTCATAAAACTCATGTGAGGGCGCTGTCTCAATTGCTGCCAGTACCTCCTCAATACCCATCTCATCAGCTACTTGCTGCAATCGGGCGGGGTTAGCCACATGAAGAGCCATAACATGAGACGGCATAACAAGCGATGCAACGCGCTCCAGCAAGGTCACAGGCGGCAAATCTCGAGGCGAAACATAGTACACAAAACACTCACGCGGATCATTCCTCTGCCCCACCGCTGCAACAAACCTTAAAACACCGGCTGATGCAGCCTGACAGATGGCACGAACTTCCCCCACAAGACCTCGACGCTCACGAAGATGAAGCATATGCTGCATCCAATAATCTATCCCATAGGACATACAAACCTCTTCACCTGGACGGATAGGAAGCGTCGCCTTGAGTGCACATGAAGAATCCATGGTAGCATTATTTTCATCCCCGGCGCCCACCATATAAGAATAGGCAAAATCTTCCGCCGCCTGCCGAAAAGGCTCATCAATCTTGCCACTCATGTCAAAAAAGCGCAGGTGTTCTTTTGTTATACCTCCATCATTTACCATCTGTGCTGCAAGATAAGGATCTGTCTGTTTCGGATCCCCTATAACATGACGAATGACGCTACCTGCTGTATATATAAAAAAATACGGATCATAACGATCAAAATACCCACAAGGCAAAGATCTGCCTGTAAAAAGCGCTATGGTTTCACCAGGCGCATAGTTACGCCGAACAAAAAGCCCCAATCCTGCATGCGGCAGAGCGCTTTGTTTTATTTCGACACCATGACAAAACGGACGATGCTCTGCCCAGCATTTCGTCAAGCACGACTTCGAGCAGTAGGTACCCTGATGGCAAGCTGAGCAGGCCATGGACGCATCACGTCCACAGTTCTCACAAAAACCAGCAAGCACTATTTTTAAGAATAAAAAAAATAAAAACATAGAAATCAAGGAGTAAAACGCATATTGACAAATACTTTTTGCTTTTTATCAAGGACAATCATTTTCTCTTGTAAAACACCTCGCGATGTATGCAATGAAAGCCTATAAGAGCCTGGGTCAAGCGCAATACGCGCCACCTGTAAACTTTGAGGCAAGAGCTGCCAAGACCTACAATCCGCCTGATCAGCAGCCAAGAGCGCAACATATGCTGCTAACCCTAAGAGAGAATCGTTGCGCCCAATTTGGTCCGCAATCAAGTACTTAGCAACATGGCCACCGATCTTTTTGGCAACCATGCCCCCATACTTCTCCCTTAAATTTTCAATAGCCGTTACCTCGATATTTTCAAGAGCAACTGTATCCTTCTTGTAAACATCATTGATATAGACGCCTGCTTTATAAACCGGATTATACCGAGCTTTAAATATCGGAAGCTCTTGGCTCTGGGGATTAGGGACCTTGATAGGCCCAATACCATTCTCATACAGCACAATGATCTCAGACCCCGTCAATGCCTTCACTGCCTCATCATAATCTGACTGATTCAGCCCATAACGCGCACTGATGACCTTTTCTTGCTCATAATCATGCTGGGCATGTGCCACACGCCAGAGATCCTGACCTACCAGCGGTATATCCTTCTTTGCGACTTTTTCATACTCGATACGAGCATCATCAAAATCCCCATTCGCCTCATAGAGCACAGCTGATACGTACTGGGCAAAGGCATTTTCCTTGTACTTCTTCTTACCTTCACTCACCATCAAGCCAATTTTATGATTCACTCGCCTTGCTTCAACAAGCGCATCCTCACTGTCGCCCTTGAGCGCATAGTTCATAGCAAGGTAGACATTGATGAGAACTTTTTCAAAATCTTCGCCCTTATAATCCTTCGTATTTTCTGAAACAAGCAAGGTAGCTGTCTCCATAGCAAGACTCGTATAATCCTTAATGTCAGCGAGCTTATCTGCCTGCAGGAAATACTTTGAACTCTCTTCATAGGAGCCCATGGTATGGAGCGTTAATGCATAGTCCAGGAGATACAACAAAAGATCTCTCCCGTCCACACCTTGAGCATCAAGACCTTTTTTTAAACGCGCCGCAGCTTGGCCATACTGACCTCGCTGGAAGAGGAGATCAGACTCTTGGTCCGACCTCCGCGTTGAAACGCAACCGATGAGCAGAAGCGCAACATACCAGTACTTCATATATTAAAATCCAATAGAGTGTTTTTCGTACTTTTTACGAATTTCTCGCTCCTCAGTACAATCAATAGTCGATGCTTCAAGATTGGTAAGATTGATGGTGAGCTTGTAGTACACAAACTTATCACTTCCAACTTCTTGGATATTAGTCGCAAGATTGCCACTCAAAATATAGTCAGCACCAATCTGCTTACCCGTTTTCTTTGCTGTTGGCCCTGACGCATTCTTCTCCTGGAAAGCGTACTCGTCTTTCAAGGTATCGCGCTCTTCCTTATTCACAAATCTTACTTTACCTGACTTAATCAGTGCAGTACGGATTTTATCGGTCAAAGAAACCGTATCAATATGCTCCTGCGTCTTATTAGCGACCTTCTCAACAATCACAACTGGAGGCTTTGCAGCATTTGCGACATATGGACAGGCGACCATCGCCTTAATCACAGTATCAGCCATCTGCTGCATGTCACTTTCATTGTACTTGTCATCCAAAAGTTCCACACGCGATGGGTCATCGTACGAACCTTGAGTAAAGGCACGTTGCGATGCGCACCCCATCATTAAAATAAGCCCAAAATGCAATACTGTCATAAATCTCCCCTTTCGTCCTTTAGTGTAACCGTTTTACTTGAATGTGAAATAAGTTTTGGTATCGTATCTATGCGTGTCTGCACATATACTCGTTTTTATTCATGGTAAAGGTGGCGTCGGTAAGACAGCAATAGCTGAGGCAATGGCCAAAAACTTTGCTTCTCACCAAAAGCGCACCCTCTTAGTCCGCTTCGAAGGCTCTACCAGCCATGAACCCTGCCTTTATACCCTCAATTACTCTTTTATTGAAGCTTTTCATGAATACGTTGGCATAAAAATCGGCTCCAAAATCCTGGCCAAGACCTTTTTAAAAAACACTTTTATTACCCATCTGGCTCAGATAGCGCCAGGCCTCAAGGATCTCGTCCTTCTTGGCAAGATTTGCCACATGTGCTCTCTCTATGACAAGGTGGTAATTGACATGCCCTCAACAGGCTACGGCGTAGCTATGCTGCATAGCGCCTACAACTTTGCAGCCCTCTTTCATGCAGGCCCTCTCTACCAAGATGCCTTGAGCATGATCAAAGTCCTAGAAACAAACTCCCAGCATCTGATCATCACACTCCCTGAAGAAACTCCCATCCAAGAAGCTCTCGAACTACATGGGCACATCCAAGAACGCATACCCTCTGCACCCTGCACTATAATGGTAAATCGCGTCCTCCCTCTTCACCCCTTTGAAGAGACTCCAACAGACCGCTACCTTTCATCACGTAGCCAGCGAGAACACACTCTCGCCCAAGACTGGATCAAAATACCCTATTTTCCTCTCACAGGACACGCTCTCTGCGATGCCCTCAGGGCTATCCTATGATCGATAAACTCCTTCAAAAACAACGCATGATCATTACCTGCGGCACAGGCGGCGTCGGCAAAACAACACTCAGCGCTGCCCTTGCTCTCCGCGCCTCCATCCTCCATGGCAAAAAAACTCTCATCCTCACAATCGATCCAGCCAAAAGGCTCGCCCAAGCATTAGGCCTCAGTATCAAACTCATAACGCCCACCGACCTCACAGAAAACATTCGTCAAACCCACCCCATCTCGGGTTCATTTTGGGCAGCGATGCCCCATACTTCACTCCAAGAGTTTTTACGCTCGCTCTCCATTGATGAAAAGATTTTCGAAAATCCATTTTTCTCCATCTACTCTCAGGAATTTGCCGGCATGCACGAATATATGGCTTTGGAACGCATCCTTCACTATAGCCAGGACTACGACCTCCTCATTGTCGATACGCCACCCAGCAATGATGCGCTGCATTTTTTTCAAGCGCCAAAAATACTCGAAGATTTCTTTGATGAAAAAATGGTCCAACTTTCGTTCTTGAGCTTGAGCAAAGCATTGTCCCTACTCGAACGCTTGGCCGGCAAAGATTTTTTTCATCCTCTTCTTGAATTCATAAATCTCATCATCTCCCGAAAAGACCACTTTCGTCTTCAGCTCACCCATGTCAAAAACCTCCTCAATGCACCCACAACAAGCCGTATTATTGTCACCCAAAAACCTATTGCTGGCGCCCTACTCAATCGCACCCTCTGGCATCTGCCTGATCCCCTCGCCATACGAACCGACGCCGAACGCGTTTTCATGATGCTTAAACACCAAAACACTCTTCCCATTTTAGGCGGTTTACCTGAAATGGACCGAGATGTGCATACATTGGAGGATATGATCCATGCTGCAATGTCTTTTTATTCTGCCCACACTCTGGAATGAACACCCCCCCCGAGAACGCAAAGAAGCTATTCAACTATTTGCTAAAACAGAACTCCATGACCCTCGCAGAGCCCAAGCACTATCTCAACTTGCACACCTTATACTTCACAAAAAACCAACAGAAGCACTCGATATGCTGCATGCAGCACTCGCTGGCCCCCTCCCAGAGAGACTTCAAGCAGAACTCGACCTCGCCGAATGTTACCTCATACTCCAAAAATTTCATGAAGCAGCCCTCAAAGCAGAAGAAATACTTCGCCACCATCCCCTTTCCTCACAAGCTATGGTGCTCCGAGCCCAAGCGCTCCTCGCCCTCAGGCTCCTCCCCCAAGCAGAGGCCATCATCTCCGCGCTTGACAATGACGGTCTCAAATTCCATCTTCATGCAGCCAAGTGCCTTCAAGAGCTTGAAGAACCCACCCCCACTGAAGAAGCAACCATCAAAAAAGCCCACCTCATTGGCACCTGCATTCAAGAGACACTCAGCCATACCCGCATGACAATCCAACCTGACGCCCTTGCAACCTGGCACAAGCTCCTCAATCGCTACAACCATTGGTGCAAAACCCCCCCCATTTTCTCTCAGGAAAAAAGCACCACTGAAGAAGTTTCAGCCTATCGCCTCGAGCTGGCATCCAAACTCACCGAAATCAGCCTTGATGAGTTATCTTCAGCTCAAAAGCTTATCCAAAATGTACCCCAGCGCCTTGAGCTTGACCCCTTAAAATCTCAATAGAAGGAGCAACTATGCACTTAAAAATACCCAATCATGCTAACCGCACATTGTACATCGCAGCCCTCTACACAAGCTCCTTTGCAGCCGTCAGCGTACCTAATACTTTCACTGCAGGAAGCCCAATCTCAGCCTCACTTATGAACCAGAACTTCTCAGTTCTTGCTTCCTATGCACAGGCAAACCAAAGCTGCACAAAAACTATCACCTCAAGTGAGATCGTTAACAATACGCTGCCACAACCCATAGTTATAGCCTACTCAATGGTCGGTGGTGGTGGTGGCGGTGGGTATGCAGGCACTCCTGATGTTGGTGGTGGCGGCGGCTCAAGCGCCATCATTATGACAAATCCCTACAGTTTTGTTGCCTATGCAGCAGGTGGCAATGGAAGTAGTACAGCCGCAGGTGCCAACGGCACAATAACCATAAGCTCTTTTACATTACCTGTAGCAGCAACGCTTGTAATCTATGCCGGTGGTGGTGGTGGCGGTGGACAAGGAGGAACTGGCGGCGGTGGTGGCGCTGGGTATTACGGCGGTGGCGGCGGCAGTGGAGCAGGAACAGCTGGCTATGGGGGAACAAATACTGGAGGCGCAGGTGGCACTGGCGCGAACCCTGGAACAGCAGGCAGCCTCCTCGTCGGCGGAGCAGGTGGAAATAACGGTGGATATGGTGGCAACGGCTATGCGGGTGGCACTAATAGAGGCACTGCTGGTGGCGGTGGCGGCTTCGGTAGCGGCGGTGGTGGTGGCGGCACCAATAGCGGAAGCGGTGGAAGTTTTGGTAGCGCCGGCATAGCACCATCAGGAAATCCAGCCGGCACCACTGTCACTGGCGCTGGTGGCAGCTATGCCGATGGTGGCGGTTCTGGAGGCTCAGTCATATTAACGTACACTGCAACGTACTGCTTATTTTGAAGAGCCACATAGCTTAACATGAGAAAAAATATGACTTTTAGGTGCCCTGTGCGCAAAAGCTGAGAACCAAACAATAAGCTTTTCTCAATTCGATACCCAAAATACAGGCAAAAAACCATAAAAATTATTGAAATCGAAATAGAATGAATTCATCATGAACTACGGAGACCTCAGCCATGCAATCAGATATACCACCCGCATCCAGCTTTACCAAAATAGTAGGCATTTTAGCACTCTGCACAAACTCCTTTGCGGATGTAAGCATTCCTAATACCTTTACTGCAGGAAGCCCAATCTCAGCATCCCTGATGAACCAAAACTTCTCAGTCCTTAGCTCTTACCTCCAAACAAACCAAAGCTGCGTAAGAACCATCACCTCAAGCGAGGTCGTCAACA
>CAIUGE010000015.1 GCA_903898645.1 Oligoflexia bacterium
AATTTTTACTTGCTTTTTTCCGTCTAACCGTGTCTTCTCTCATCTTGTAGCTCCTTTTTTTGATTTACTATCAAACCTGGAATACTCCAGGGGGAGCTACTTTTCAAACTTTAGCTTCAACTAGATTTGGGACATCCTCGTCAGGACAGATGCGTGGTTTTGTCTTCGTATCATTTCTTGCGTATCGGCTACGCAGAGATGGCATCATAGGTAAGACTGTAAATATCTTATTTCGAAGCGCCATAGGTGGAAGATCCGTACGTATGGCTCTGTGGAGGGATCTGGACAGATAAGGGTGCTGTAGAGTGTCAGTGAGGGAGTGTTGGTACGATGGTTTTGTTACAAAGTAAGACGCGTCGTGTTAAGTTAGACAAAAGTGAGTAACTAAGAGAATGCGTGGATTCCGTAAGGTTTAGCAGGAGGCATTTGAAGGAAGGAAACCAGCTTTTAGATGATACTCGGTAGCTCTTGATGCTTGAGGTTTTTTCGTTTAGCATCCCATCTAAGGAGTACGAATATATGAAGCATACGTCACGTCGTGATTTCATAAAGGCCGCTTGTGCCTTTATTATGGCAGGTATTGTTAGTAGGTTTGGTTTGTTATCATTTGCTCATGCAAAGGACTCACCATTGCCAGCAGGCAAGGTGGCAGTGCCTGCAACAGATCCTGTTGCAAAGGCTATTGGCTATGTTGCTGATATCAAGAGCCTGGATAAGAGCGCCAAGCGCGGTTCGAAGGATTTTTGCAATAATTGCGCGCTTTATACTGCAGTTGATGCACATTGGGGTCGTTGCCAGATGCTTACCAGTGGTTTAGTGACAGCACAAGGTTGGTGTCGTTCTTATAGTAAAAAAGTCTAGAGCGGAAATCTGTTTTGGATGGTGAGCGCAAGCGTTCGGGACAACTCAACGTTTTGCGCTCCGTTTGGAAAAAAAGTCTGGTCAGCAAAGCTGAGTATGATCGAGAGATCAGATGGTAGTGCGTAGGCAGCGGCAACGGTAAGTGTCCAAACCTTTTTTGGGAGCATAGTGACTGAGTCTAGGCGCACGCCTCCGTCACTGCTCGGTGCTGCAGCGATGCCTAGTCTCAGGCGAGGAAGGAAACGTGGGGAGTAGCCAGCGCCTATGAGACCGCTATAACCTAGTCCTGGTTCTAGGCGTCGGGTCTTATACATACGTGGGAGGGCGCTATGTAATTCCATAAGAAAGACAAAATCGAATGAAGCAACTGTCTTAAGAAATGCAGTACCTAGAGAGAAACCCCAAAAACCTTTGCCTCTGGCATCAATGCGCATGGTCTTTTTCGCATCATAAATAGAAGGGGCAGTAGGCATTGTGAGTTGGATGAAGCTAAATCCCTTTGGCTTCCATACGGAATACGCCCATTCTGGTAGTATTTCGTAGGCTCCAATGAATCTCAGATCACCTAAGCCTTGCGCAGAATAGGCTTTGCTGTCAAGAGATCTCTGCCGTGATGTGAGAGGGAGTTGGAGTGCTACCTGACTTCGGTCGGTTGTCTTTATTGCGCCTTGCAAAAGGACAGTTTGGAGTGATTCTTGTTGTTTTGAGGTGCGTTTTCTTACTAGGCCATGAAACGCATCAGCCAGGACAGAGCCTTGGATGAAGCTGGTGCTCAACATTGCTTGATCATCAGTTGTGATAAGGAAGGGGATCTGTGAAGCGCCGCTACAGCATGGAGCTGCAAAGGCCTTAGACAGTAAAAGGAAAGGTAAAAATTTGATCATGAGTGGTGATAATTAGCTCCCAACTGCCTGGCATAGAGAAGGTAATATTATTGAGTCTGTAAGTACCCGGGGCAATGAGTGTTAGGACAGTGTCTTCTACAAGTGTGCCGCAGCATTTCATTCTGATGATAGCAACTGGACTGACGTCTAGGTAGGTACCATAAATAACGAGACTATTCGTGGATACTGTTATATCTGGACCTGTTTCCCATGTTATTGCAACTTGTTCTAATTCTGCGCTTGGTGTGTTTTCATGCTTAACGTTTGGGGTGGGGGTTTCTGTAAGACTGCCGCATGCGCTCATCATCAGGAAGAGATAAATCATTTCTGTGCTGTAGCATGCAGTTGTTTGAAAGACAAGATTAACGGTTGATCTGACATCCAAGGACACGTACGGAATCGGGATCTGGCTTTTTGCCATTTTGTATTTGGATGAGTGCTGTTTTCAAGTGCTCCTTGTGTACCTTTTCTACGCAGTGGCTGTCATCAATGCCGCCTTGAAAAAGAATCACCCCTTGTTTGTCTACAATATAGGCATGAGGAGTTTTGAATGCGTGAAAAGTATCAGCAATCTTCGCCCCTTTGTCCTGCTTGAGAGGAAAAGGGAAGTCCTGAAAATGGGTTTTTATCAGCTCATCACTTTCATCTTGATTGGACACAATGGCATAGAATGCAAAATCTTGGCTCATCTCTGCGTGGAGTTTCTTCATGCTTTTTTCATGAGCGGCTGAGCATGGGCACTTAGCTGATACAAAAAGAATAACAGTGCCACGCTTTGGCTGTGTAAAATCTATGCCATCAAGATTTTTCGGAAGTGCATAAGCTGCATATGTTAGGAGAAGTGTAAGCATTATCAAAGATTGAGGTGGAAGCTGACAGTGTCACTACCGTCTTTGTTGGTGATCGTCATTGTTGTTGGTCCTGATCGGCCAAATCTACATGTATGTGTGTAGGTGCCAATTGTTGTGTGCTTAAGCTTCCGAGATAAGGGCTTTTCTGAGTCATGGGTGATGAGGAGAGAGGGAGCGAAAGGTGGGTCGACTAGAGTGCTTGTACCTTGCTTCCAAAAAGTAATTGTTAGGATCGAAGAAGCGCTGATGCTTGGTGGGGAGCTCCAGGTTGCGCTACTGCAAATACCCGATACCGGGAACTGCATGGGGCATTTGTTCTGCTTGCGTGAGGCTATTTCTGGAGGTAGTGTTGCCTCCTTTGCAGCTGGAGTTACATCTAGCTGTCCGCATCCAATGAACAGGAGCAAAATGACAAACATATAAGATGAATGTAACAGAGACTTTTTTGGAGTGCAATTCATAAAAAGTGACTTATTGAGACAATGCCCGTTAGTTCACAAGTCATGATAGCAGCTGTGAGGGGGGCGCGGTTGATAGCGGCATAGAAGCTCATCATGCCAACAAGCGCTGCATGGGATCCTCCGAGAAGAGCGCCGATGGTGAGTGTTGATACGAGGAGGCCACCTGGAAAAAGGAGAGTTGAAAGGAGTGTTGCAAGTATTTTCCCCAAAGTCACCAATGTGCCAAGCGATTCACCATGCAGTGTTGGAAGCATGAGGTTTCCTCCAGAACCTGCAGTTGCGCCATGGGTTAGGAGATGAATACTGATAAGGAGGCAGAAAAGGATCTCTTTGTGTTCAAAGACATACTTGCGAAGCCCTTTTGTATTGAGGATTTTGGTCCACAAAATACCTGCAGTTGTACAGAAAATGGCACTCAGTCCGAGCTGTGGGTTGAGTGTACCAAGGGCTGATGGGAAAAGTGGTGCCTGGTGAAAAAAAAGACCGCACACAGCGTAGCTGATAGGTACCATACAGAGGAGGGTTAAGAATTCTTTTTTATTGACGCGAAAGTGAGCAATTTCTTCAAGCGCATAAAAAATACCTGTTATTGGTGTATGGAAGGCGCATGCAAAGGTGCTTCCAATAGACGCAAGCATGATGGCATGTGAATGTGTGAATTTATAGCTGAAAGCTGCGCTCATATGGACAAGCGGTCCGCCGGAACCTAGGGATGCAAGTGTGAATGATTGAAAAAAGGTCACAATAATGCGGAGGAGCGCCTCGTATGGATGGAGGAAAAGAGCGCGCTTTGTTCGCCAGGCATCTCCCACAAAATGCACTCCTGACCCATGTGCATAGGGGTGGTTTTTCATTGTGTATAAAAGTACAATAAGGATCGGGAGTGTTATGATTGTTGTTGAAAAATGAGTCGTGGCGCGATTAGTATCGTTGATAAGGCTGATTGTTGAGCCTACGAGTGCTATCAGTATAGGGACGAAGAGCCTCATAGCTACTTATCGGTGTAGCTTTCATGTTTCATGACGTAATGAGTTATAATAGTGCTAAGGGCGATAAGGCAATCGTAGTTTGGGTGTGGGTTCGAGCGAACACAGTGGGTAAGTTCTTGTACATTTCTGATATCAGATTCGGAAAATTCCAGCAATTCGTACTCTCCACGTGCCACATACTTGATAGTTCGAAAAAGATACTCCTGATCTTTGGGTATTGCTAAATTACGATCACGCATGTGGGCAACAAGCATGAAGTACACAAAATGTTTTATACCATCGAAGGTGTTGCTGCTGGATGCGGGGCATTGTTCCCCTTGATCGAACTTAGAAGGGCATAGACCTGCCTGGACGCTATTCACAACGCATAAAAAGCTTAGGAACCATTTGGATATGAAATGCATTTTCTTTTCTTCCTAACGAATACAGCAATGTTGCGCTTGCGCGAGGCAGAACAGGCATAATCATACCAGCAAGCTTTTCGAGCATAACGAGGCATACGCCAAGGACATGGCGTAGTTTTTGCTCATCGGTTTGGACCAAAGCCCATGGTTTGTGCTCATTTACATAAAGGTCACACTTAGTGACGAGGTCGCACCAGGCTTTTATTGCGCGGTTGTACTTGAGCTCATCAAAAGATTCGTCCCATAGTATCTGTGTTTGTGCAGCATGCATGAAAAGGGTCTCATCGGTCTGAGCCTCAAGCGGACTATTGAGACGTTGTGCAAGTGTCATAACTCGGGATGCGAGATTACCTATACCATTTGCTAAATATGCATTGACACAATTTTTAAGGCCTTCGTGCGTCATGGTTGCATCTAATCCGTAAGACATCTCTTTAAGAAGGTAAAACCGTAATGTTTCAGGCCCGTAGTGTGTCTCAAGTTCCATAGGCTCAACGACGTTGCCAAGGCTTTTGCTCATCTTCATGCCCTCAACAAGCCAATAGCCGCTGACATCAATATGCTCAGGTAATGGAATCTCGAGTGCGAGGAGCATGGTGCCCCAGTAAATTGCATGCGCTTTCACAATATCTTTTGCAATAAGATGACGGCTCCCGGCCCACAAAGCCGCATCCCAGTTTGGTTCGGGCCATCCAGTTGCGGCAAGGTAGTTTAGAAGTGCGTCAAACCAGACATAGGTAACAAAGCGGGTATCAAAAGGGATCTCAATACCCCAGCTTAAGCGTTCCTTTGGCCTCGAGATGCAGAGATCGAGAAGAGGTTGGGATAAAAACGAAAGCATTTCATCGCGAAAATGTGCTGGCCTAATCCAGTCAGGATGTTCCTTGATATGGTTGAGGAGAGCATCTTGGTAGCGATGCATCATGAAAAAATAATTCGATTCACTTCGCTTTTCAGGAGCGCGTCGGTGGTCCTTGCAGAGACCATGATCAAGCTCTGATTCTGGGATAAAACGTTCGCAACCGACACAATAAAGTCCCTCGTACTCACGGAAGACGATATCACCCTTTGTATGGAGCGCGCTCAGTGCGTGCTGAACTGCATCTGCATGTTTTTTTGTCGTTGTGCGGTAAAAAATATCATAGTCAAGATGCATCGCTTTCCATGTGTCTTGAAATTGTGCACTCATCTTATCTGTAAAATCTTTTTCCGTCATGTTCTGAGAAAGAGCCATCTGCTGGATTTTTTCTCCATGCTCATCTGTCCCTGTAAGCATGACAACGGGTCTACCTTGCTGCTGAGCTCTTTTCTTAAGAACATCGGCGAGCATGGTAGTCGCATAGTGTCCAAGATGGGGTTTGGCGTTGACATAGTAGATAGGTGTCGTAAGGAATAAGGGGCGCATAAATTCTCGCAGTAAATTGGAGGTGACGATCGGACTCGAACCGATACAAAACGGTTTTGCAAACCGTCCCCTTAGCCATTTGGGTACGTCACCAGTAGTAGATTGACTATCATAGAGCTTAGAACCCTATCAAGCTCCTTTTTCAGACTCCCTGCTTGTCTCCCCAAATACTCTTATGGAGCTGGAGTTGGAAGCGCACGTTGAGTCTATCAGTTAAAATTTGTTCTGCAAGCCAACGCGGCGTTACAAAGGAGCATTTTTCAGGTTGATTGATGGCGGGCAATGCTGGTGAAAGAAGTATCTGATCTGGATTGACTGGGAGTTCTGGGATGATGTTCTTAGCAAAGAGATAATCTTCTTCGGATGTAATGACAAATTTGATACTGTCTGTTCTCTTTAAAAGTGGGAGATTCTGCCTAAACCCTCCTCGGCTCATGCCGCTTCCAGGCGTTTTGATATCAAGCACAATACGTGCATGGTCCACGACATCTGCAATAGATGCTTCACCATGTGTTTCTATGCTGACAAAATAGCCCGCCTCTTTGAGTGCTTGTATCAAAAGAGGGGTAGATCGCTGCATGAGTGGCTCCCCGCCGGTTACAAGGACATCGCTACATGGCCATGCAGCGAGCTCTGCCAGTATTTCGGATATCCTTAACGCTCGCTTTCCTTTAAACGCATAACTTGTATCGCAGTACCGGCATCGTAAATTACACCCAGTAAGCCGAATAAAAAGAGTAGGCAAACCAACAAAAGCAGTTTCACCTTGTAATGAGTAAAAAATCTCTGTGACTAAAAGGCTTGGTTCCACGAGTGTATAGTAGCATAGGGAGGGGTCGTACACTATCCCTAGTACCTGACCCCTCGAGATGAAGAGGAGGCGTTCACGCCTCCTTTGAAACCGCATGTGATGTTTTTCATAGATGCATGGCTTGTCTTTGGTAGCCCAGCCGGCACCGAAATGCCCCGTTAGCTTTGCGTCCCGACCTTGCGATCGGTTTGCCCTTTTCAAAGAGGATGATAAATCATCCGCCTCTTCGCGAGTTCATTCCTTGAACCCAAAACCTTTTTTTATTATAGAATGAATCTATTTTTGAAAACAAGCATGCGTTCGCTGACACTGTGTCAGGGCTCTTGCTTAGTTATATAGGCATGGATGGCAGCTGACAGAGATGAGGCTCTGGCGGACTCAGCAGCAGCTAAAGCATTATTTCGAGCAATATCCCGTGCACAAGTATAAGAAGCTGCCTGAGTAGCTTGAGCTGCTTGAGCAGCATGTGTAGCATGGATGGCTGCCCTGGCAGCGTCCTGTTGAGCTAAAGCAGTAGAGGCAGCTTGCGGGTTACAATAGGTAGCTATCCGCGCCACCCGAGCTGCATAGTGTGCGTCTCGAGCTGCATTTTTGGCTGCAGCCTGAGCCTGCGCAGCCTGTATATTTGGATGAGTGTTATAAGTAAAATCGAATGTTATTTGTTTGTCCATGCACCATGCATGGGAGGATGTCCCAAATCTAGTTGAAGCTAAAGTTTGAAAAGTAGCTCCCCCTGGAGTATTCCAGGTTTGATAGTAAATCAAAAAAAGGAGCTACAAGATGAGAGAAGACACGGTTAGACGGAAAAAAGCAAGTAAAAATTTTGAGCAGATCATAAGCCCAGAGCGCGTTCCCGAGTTGCTGCAAGGCATTATTGCTGATGGAAAGACCATGGTTG
>CAIUGE010000016.1 GCA_903898645.1 Oligoflexia bacterium
GGAACCAGCATTAAAATAAATATTCGAAGAGCTCGCTACCCAAGGACTACTCACAGTACTTGAAATGGCACTTGTGATAGATGCAAAATTGCCCATCATCTGGCTCGCCGATATCGGACTCCCTGCTGTAAAATTGTAGGGTAATGCAACTGAGGTCGCATAGGCTGAGAACACCGAAAAGAAACATAGAAGTATTGCGCTGCGTGTTAGCGCTGCATGTGCATGAATATTCATAATTTACTACCCGGTCCCGACTAGCAACCTAGCACCCACCTTCTTCCGCATCAAGCTAAAAACACTTCCTTCATAGGCAGTGCACTGGTTATTTAAAGATGCAACTCGGCAAATGAAACTCTGTGTACCAATTTTCTACGAAATTTTATGCCCGTTTACAGATGCGACTCATTGTTAGATGTCCTCAACGCTTTTTATATGCTTCTTTGCTCTTCCATCTCATGAGGGAGTGCTGTTTATATCGTATGCATGAAAAATCAAACGTCAAGACTATCGGTATCTTTGGCAATTTTTTTTGCGGAACCATAGCGTCTTCACTCAACAAATAGCTCTACCATTGATGCAGTATTGCCATCAGGGATTCCAAATCAAGTCATATCGAATGCCAGTGAAGCTCTGGCTAGAATTGGCACAAAGAAAAACGCTATGCACCAAAAGGAATTCTTTGCAGTTGTCCGTCTTGCCAGACAATACATGTCTTGTCGCGTTTCGGATAACCGACATTCATATACTCACCTGGGTTCCCATCGAACGTAAATCGCATATGATCAGGATCATGGACGTGGCCAAGAATCACAAAACTATACCCCTCCTGCACTTTCATGGCTGCAAAATTACGGTAGACGATGCGCAAAGCCGGCTCATGAGCATCCCGGGAGTAACGGCTCAATCGTGACGCCATCCGCTGAAGCAACGCTCCTGACATGAAATGAAAAAAAACGCGCAGCAACATGCTTCGCAGTATAACCCGGAGCAAACGGTAACCAATATCAGCGCGATTCACTAAATCACCATGGGCACAAAATAGCCTCTGCTCGCCACACAACAACGAACACTCAGCAACATACTGAACACCAGGAATAGCAATTGAGGCGTAATGGATGTCATGATTGCCATCAAGGCAGTACACAATCACGCCCTTGCGCACGAGATCATGAAGTGTTTGAAAAAAAAGACTATACCGCTCACGAAAATAGCGGTGAGACCCAATGAAGACATCAAAAATGTCTCCGGCCAGGATCAGCCGATCTCCTGAGCAAAGAGTGTTTTTTAAAAAAACGATAAGCGTCTTGTAAAACGCCTCATCAGGCCCCTGAATATGGGTGTCTGAGATAACAAAGAGCCTCATAGGACTCAGTATACTTTTTTATCGAGGAGTTTGCCTGAATTTTTAGCTGCAGCTTGAAGCCTCAAGAACTCTTTACCACCAAGTGCACGAATCTGATTACCTGACTGATCTCGTATGATAACCGTCAGCCCAGCCGATCCCTGGCGGACATCTACAGAAACCCCGAGCGTGCTCGCACACTGACGCAACACCTCTGCATCTATACCTTCTTCTTCTTCAAGCTTTGGCACATGCGGCTTTTTCTTCCGATCCTGCCTGTCTTGAAATTGAGCGAATGATCCCAAACAAGGTTCAATTCTCATGCCATATCTTCGTCACCTTATCCAAGAAGCTTGAGCGCCTGTGCCGGCGCACTATTAGCTTGAGAAAGAACAGCCACACCCGAAGCCTGTAAAATATTACCCCGCATCAAATTCGTTGTTTCCTCTGCAATATCAGTATCTGCAATACGAGATCGTGCGCTTGTTAAATTCTCCTGAGCAGTCTCAGCATTTCGAATAGTGGACTGCAATCGATTCTGCATGGCACCAAGCGTTGAGCGACTCTGCAATACTCGAGACACAGCTGTATCAATACGCTCCAAACTATCACGAGCACTATCAAGGGACTCATAATTCAAGCCATCAATCCCAAGCGACCCCGTACGTGAATCAAGAGCATTAGCGTCAAATCGTATATGGTCAGAAGCCTGATTCTGAATACCGATCTGGATATCAAGTACACCTTTTTGAGACTGGGCATTAAGAAGCGATGTGCCATTGTAACTGGTCACATTCGCGATGCGATCGACTTCAGCCACCAGACCTTGTGCTTCCTGATGAATAAAGCCACGCTCGCGGTCCCCCACTGTATCAGAACCTGCCTGAATACCAAGCTCACGCAGACGCACCATAATATTGCTAATTTCACTCAGGCCACCTTCAGCAACTTGCACGAAACTAACCGCATCATTCGCATTGCGCTGAGCCTGCCCCAATGAACGAATCTGTCCGCGTAGATTTTCAGAAATAAGAAGACCCGCCGCATCATCTCCAGGCTGAGCAATACGCTCACCTGACGCTATCCTTTGATAACTTTTTGACTGTTCATCAATAATATTTTTCAATTTATGCTGCGCGGCTAACGCAGGAACATTGGTAGCGATACGAAGACCCATACATACTCCTTATTTGACTTAGTGCGTCTATACTCAACATATCGGAGTGCGTTATATTTACTTGAGTAAATGAGTCAAATAAAAGCCAGAGGCACCCCTAGGTGCCTCTGGAATAGTGGGTCACAAGAGACATTATCCAAGAAGTTTAAGTGCGAGCATCGCTTCTTGATTTGCTTGACTGAGGACTGAGACACTAGCAGTTGTTAATATATTGTTCTTAGCAAGCTCGGCTGCTTCCTGAGCAATATCAGCATCAGCAATGCGGCTTCTAGAAGCACTTATATTTTCATCATAACTATTCATGTTACTGATGGTACTTTGAAGCCTATTCTGGAGCGCTCCAATATCCGCACGACTTTGAGCCAGAGTTCTAGAAGCGGAATCAACCACATCCAAATTTGACCGTGCTGTCTCCTTGTCACTCACGTTAAAATTTGTCAGACCCAAGGCTTCAAGTGACACATTACTGTGCGTCAGATCCATAACAATACGGTCTTCTTCAGGATGATTATTTGTCCCCACCTGAATATCCATAACACCACCCTGACCATTCAGGAGCTTGCGCCCGTTGAATTCGGTCGCTGATGTAATACGGCCAACTTCTTGCTTCATCTGCTGAACTTCTTTATCAATAAAGAGTCGATCATCATTACCGACAGTGTCAGATGACGCCTGAATAGCCAGCTCACGAAAACGCGTCAGAATGTTCCCCAACTCGTTCATGCCACCTTCAGCAGTCTGCACCATCGAGATACCATCATTCGCATTACGAATATCCTGACGAATCGACCGAATCTGCGCCTTCATTTTATCTGCAATGGCCAGCCCTGCTGCATCATCAGCCGCTTTATTAATGCGATTGCCTGACGATAAGCGCTCAAGTGTTGATTGCTGTGCCGCAGCATTTGTTGCAACCCTGTGGGACGCAACCATAGATGCAACGTTCGTTGCAATACGTAAACCCATACATTTCCTCCTCAAATACACGCAGGATGTATGCTGTACCCCCGCTGAAGCATAATTGCTTCTACAGAGCGTTTCGGTCAACTATAGTGATACTTGAGTGTATTTATCAATTATAAGCTGAAAAAATAGACGTATTGCGTCAATTTCTTTACGCATAATAATCGCTGCCACGAAATGGCTTATTTTATAAGAGCATTGTTCATGAAAAAATGATGACTGTATGCGTTATTTTCAATGCTGACAGCTTAAGCCCTCAGTTGAACTATGTTTATCGAAAGCATTCAGCCACCGTCCCGCCGTTATCAACCAGAACGCTCGCATCATGTTATTCATAGCCAAGTATTCCCTATGGCGACTCATACACAATCAAGACTCTGACTATTTTTTTAGAAAATGCTATCATAGATAGGACGCGCAGCAAACAGCTGAAGTATATCTGTCTGTAGAAGTATTGAAGGCAGACATAGAACCCTGTCTTCAAATCGAAAAATGTATCACACGCTGCGCTATTGAGCAATTTCTTGTGCTATGACACGAATACTGTGACCATCCCATAAAGTATATCTCTTACCCGTTTGATAATTCAAACCAGTCAGCAAATAATTCACTGTTGTTGTTCCTGGATAATCATATGCTATAAAATTATTAAACATATGTGCGCCACCTGAACCTATAGAGAAAAAATTATAACTCCACTCGCCCCAGCTTGTTGTACAGCTTGAAATAGCAGTTCCCAGTGTATTTCGACGAATATAAAGTGACGAGTAAAAATCAATACTCGATGGGTATCCACCAAAACACACCTGGAATGTTATCATAGAATTAGCATACCTTGGCGTTATTGTAATAAGCGGATTAACCAACAATGTTTCTGTAGTCTCTGTAATTAAAGCTGAAGGAATAACAGACGCCACCACAACCTGAACAACCGAACCCGGTGCATAAAATGCGCCAGAAATATGCACACTTCCTTTCACATCAAGTGTATACCCAGGCGCTGAGCTCCCAATCCCAACTGACCCAGTAGTAAAATAAATATTCGAAGAGCTCGCCACCCAAGGACTACTCACTGTGCTTGAAAGAGCGCTTGTGATAGACGAGGTGAGTGGGCCAGAAGAATTTCACCCCTGGCCTCTCTCAGAACAGTGCTTGAACCTCTCGACTCACACTGCTCCCATCAAACAACCCTCCTCAACATCTACCTTGCTGCCAATGA
>CAIUGE010000017.1 GCA_903898645.1 Oligoflexia bacterium
TAAATTCGAAAATCCAGATTCTCAAAGCCAATGCAAGAGGATTTAGGAATTTTGAAAATTATCGGATAGCTATTCTTTTTTATTGCGGAAAAATGGAAATGATGCCTTAGAGGTTATGCACAGAAAAGCCCGAAGAGCCATAAAATTAGAGTACACAAGTGTTTCAAAGAGGGCCCCATACTGAGGTGAATGAAGAATAGTCTTTGGATCGCGAAAATCCATCAGGTAGGCCGCCAAGCCCGGATCTATAAAATAGAGTTTAGGCGCTTTTCTGACTCTTGAGACAAGATTGGTCATATAGGGCTGCACAAAACGAATAAGCTGAGTCGCTTCCAAAATCGAGAGCCACCGCTGCAATGTCGAATGGCTCACACCACAATCAGACGCCATCTCTGCCTGATTAATAATACACCCGCTTCGAGCTGCACAGACTCTGAGAAAACGCTCAAATGCGCGTAAATCACCTACCTGAGTGAGCCTTCTGACGTCTCTTTCTAAATAGGTCTGCACATAGAAGCCATACCAATCTGCAGCTCGAATACTAGGATCGCTCCAAAGCTCTGGAAATGTACCACGGATTAAAATCTCTCCAACATCCAATACCGGCAACTCACCTGAGTGCAAGCCATAGAGCACCAAGATACCGCCTGGTTTGCAGCCTAAGATAAATTTAAAATGAAGTTTTCTTAGTAATTCTATATGTGGGGCATTAGAAGCAAGTCCGTCTTCAGTGATAATTGCTTCTAAATGTAGGTGCTCACGGCGAAGGTCTTCTAAGAATCTTTTAGAGGCATTTCTTTCGCAGTCGTTTTTATCTGTGCCATCTTGTTGCATTATTGGTTCAGGAGCAAGCGGTAAGACGATTTTTTTGCTTGGATGGACAAGTGCTCCGCACATCATTTGATGATAGTACTGAATACTAAAAACTCTCAAGGAAGGTAGAAATTATTAAGCACCCACTACAAAGTATGCATGAATCGAACAAAATACTGGCGACCAGCAGCATAATGGGACCCATTATAGCCATTCGCAATAGTGATCGGATACATGGTATTCGTAACATTGAGCACATCAAATGCAATACGGCCCGTGCCCCAAGCATCCGAGAACCGGTAGCCCGCTGTCGCGTCCATTGTTGTATGCGAGGGCAGAGCAAGCGCATTGTCAGAACCTGTTCTGAGGCCACTCCCAAATAGCACACTGAGAGCTGACCAGAACCATGTGCGTTCATAGGTCAGTGTACTGCTTGCCGTGTGCTCCTGCACATGATCCAAAATCTGGTACGCATTGCTAGGTGCTTGTCCAAGCCAAATCCCTCCAGAACCTTCTTTCCCTTGAGCCATGGTGTAGCTGTAGCGTGCTTGGAGGGAGAAAAAATTCAGGAATTGCAAAAGAGAGGACACTTCAGCGCCATACGCAAAGCCTGTGGCAAAATTATAGGGCTGAGAGAGAGACGTCCCTAAAAGCTCAGCTTCATCCAAAATATCGACGCCACGACGGTAGTAGACATTGCTTGCATATGACAATGAACGTGTCACTTGGTGCTTAAAACCTAATTCAATCATATCGTCTTTTTCGGCACGCAGAGGAAAGCTCGTCAATTCCTGGCCTGTTTGAAACTCATACCGTAAGGATTCTAAAGGAGCAGGTTGAAACAGCTTACTGTAGGCGAGTGTGATTTCTATACCCTCGCCTGGCACAAAGTGAAATCCAAGACGGGGCGAAAAAAGCGCCTCCTTACTAGTAAGCGCATTGCTACCAAGTGAGAAAAAAGCGTAATCGTAGCGAACACCAGCACGCATTTGCATCCAAGAAAAAAGTGCTGTTTCGTCTTCAAGGTAGACGCCTGTCACATACCCAATCTCTGGCGAACCAATGGACTGTGGCGCCATACTTGCAGTCTGGATAGAAATCGCGCCATTTGCAGTTGAACGCTGAACCATAGCACCAAACTTAATCTGGTGCGCCTCAAATACCGACCAACGCACATCTGTTCGGAGACCTGCGTGAAGCACCAATCGATCCATAGCAAAAGAAGACGCAATGGAATTCGGTATACGGGTTGCAGCATAAAGATCGTTTTTGGGATCTGCCTGAAAAATAAGGCGCGTTGAGCGCACATAGGGCACAACCGTCCATTTGAGATTTGCTTGCTCTTTTTTCCACCCAAGCTGCACATAGTGACTCATCTCTTCCTGCCGATCATTCGTCACTGCGGGCTTATAGTTATATGTTGGCTGATCACCACCTGTATTGCCAAAGGAGTCCGTGAACCCAGGACCAAAGAAGGGACTTGAAATCAAAAATCGTGACGGGTAATTTGGTATCTGAAATTGGCTTTGAGCACCGAAATAAAGAAGTCCAAGTTCTGCACCTTGATGCAACGTCCAATCCAGCTTACAGAGCTCCTGACCTCCAAAGGAGGTATTATGGATAGACTCACTGGTACCCTGACGCTGATCTATCACAGTCATAGGCTGAGGTGTATCCAGCCCACGTTGAGACGTAAAGGCGCTGACTGAAGTAAAGTAGCGGAGCGCACCATTTTTTCCACGCACAGCAATCTGTGGCGTTGCCGCGTTGTAACTACCATAGCCGATTGACGCATCTCCCTCAACAGACGTCTGATCACGCTTGGTTTCCATCTCAATCACAGCGGAAAGACGCTGCCCATAGAAAGCAGACAAGCCCCCCGTAAGAACATGGACCGATGCGAGATGCTGCGGACTCATCAGTTGCCCAAAACTACTTGTTGGCATGTCGGGCATAGGGATACCATCGAGTACATATTGAACACTGGCGTGATTGCCGCGAAAAAACATCTGCCCAAACGGCCCTTGAACGACGCCAGGCGTCGTAAGTGCGACCAGTTTAGGCAAACTCATCTGCCCACCTTGCGCAAGAACATCCATCTGGGAGAGCGTCACCTCAGCCTGGGCGCCATATTTTGAGGATTCAATACGCGGAACTTCAATTGCAAGTTCGATATCAGCTCGCGCCATACTCAGAAAAAAGAAAAGCAGGTGCATAACGGGCACTTAACCACCAAGCGCACACAATCTGAAGAAAAAAAGCGGCGAGCGTGGTATTATGGGGGGTCATGATGCATCTTATCGAAAAAGGCGGAGCCGCCGTGATGATCCCCCTATGCGTGGGAGGATTTGTGGCACTGGGAGTTTCTATCGAACGCTTGATCTATTTTCATATCCTTTGGAAAGAGCCCCGCGGCCCCATCAACTCATTACGCACTTTAGGAAGCACCAACCCTCTCCTTCTTGAGGCCCATATTGAGGAGTGGATCTTAGCATTTCACAAAAGGCTCCCCCTCCTTGATACTATTATTACGGCTGCACCCCTCCTTGGCCTCCTTGGTACAATTACAGGCATGATGCGCGCTTTTGATGTCCTCGCTCAAAGTGGCGTCAATGACCCAAGCGCAATTACTGGCGGTGTCGCTGAAGCGCTCATCGCCACTGCCACAGGCCTTGTGATCGCACTAGGCACACTCCTGAGCTACAATTACCTCGAGGCCCATATTGCCTCTATCACCAGCCGTCTGGAACAGACGATGCGACAAATCCTCGCTGAGACGAAAAAATGATTCGTCAGCGTGTGCGCAAAAAAGCCCGCATCGAGATCATCCCTATGATTGATGTCGTTTTTTTCCTTCTGGTCTTTTTCATCATCTCCTCCCTTGCAATGACACGCATGCAAGCACACAAAGTTAACCTGCCAAAAAGTACGTCTGGCACAAAGGTAGCACGTGCCAACATTGTTCTTACTATTGAACCCACTTCCATCTGGATCAACAAAAACCTTGTTGGACGCATAGAAGAATTAGGCCCCAGACTTGCTGATGCCATGCGAAAAGATCCTGATGCCTCAGTTCTCATTCAGGCCGAAGCGAGCATCCCCTACGGACGGATCATTGCCGTTATGGATGAGGCAAGACAAGTAGGCGTACGCAAGTTCTCGCTAGCAACAGAGCATTATGCACACTGATCCACGAGTACTCCCTTTCAGTTTCTGTCTCAGTTTCCTGCTTATCTTTGGCACATCCTTGCTTTTTAAAAAAGTATCCCTGGAGCCCACGCAAGACGCACCTCTTGAAGTAGAAATTGAGCCACGACACACTGCACATAAGAAGGCGCACATCACAGGAAAGCGCGCACATACCGCCGTAAGCGAAGGGAAGAAAACCGCCCCTCCAGCTAGCTCTCCCCTGAGTACAACAGGCGCAGTGGTCACACAACCTCAGCATGGTGACTCTGAACAGAATGAAGTTGCTGAAGAGCAACCTGACCATGAAGCAACAGCTATCTACGCTCCAAAGCCCGAGATCCCAGAAACACTGCGCTACCGCAATCTCCATACATTCGCCACCATCGAGTGCATTATTGCTCTTGATGGCTCAGTGAAGGTCGCCCTGGTACGTTCAAGTGGCGAGCCCCTACTGGATCATAGCGCACTCAGAACAGCTGAGCTCTGGCACTTTATGCCCGCCGAGAAAAATGGGGAGAAAGTCATTTCAAAAACAAAGCTGAAATTTTTCTTCGATGTAAAATAAAAATCCTCCCTGTTCTGAGAGGCTAGAAACAAGCCAGCACCCAACTTTTTTCCTTTACCTACGGCCTGCTTATCTCATCGAGACGATTGAGCCAGCATGCTAAGCTCTGGCACTTTTTACCTGCTGAGAAAACTAGGAAAAAAGTCATTTCAAAAACAAAGCTTAAAATTCACTTTGAGGTAAAATAAAAAACCTGTATTCATGCTCAATGACGACGTTTCAAGCTGCTGTATACGGTGTACTTTATGGAATAACGGCCTTTTTCCCAATCAGCGAGAGAGCTCACTCTGAAATTCTCCCTGTCCTTATAGGCTGGCAACAAGCCAGTACACAACTTTTTGGCTTCTACCATATAGCAGCTTGCTGCGCTGCACTCGTCTACTATCGCGACGATTGGGCCAGTATGATTGCATCGACACTTGGCGTTATTTTCTTTCGCAAGAAACCAATGACACTCGATGAGAGACTTCCACTATGCCTAGCTGCCAGCACCATCCCTCCCCTTCTGTTTCAATGGTACCTAACAAGCACGCATCAGCTCCCCATCCTGGGACACAATATTCTCCAAAGTGCTATCCTTATGTTCTGCGGTGGCCTCCCTCTCCGCTTCCTTGATGGCTGGGCACGTAAATCGCGAGGTATCTGCGATTGGACATTGAGCAGTGCATTTTTTATCGGAGCGATACAATGCACTGCCTGCGTCCCTGGATGGGACAGGATTACTGCTGGGATCTGTGGTGCCCTTTTCTTAGGCTTTCGTATGGAGATAGCACTCAAATATACTTTCTTCTGTGCCGTCCCACTCCTCCTCTCAGATGCTCTTATGGAGCTTGATGGATTACAAAGCGAAACAACACTCACCTGCGCTGTTGCCGTCGTCGTCTGCTTCTTTGCCAGCCTCCTCGCAATTGGCAGTATCCTGAACAGAGGACCGCGCTACATCATGCTTTACCGATTTATTGTCGCGTTAGCAGGTGTGCTCTCTGTCCTACAATGATGCGATGTGTCGTTATCCTGTGAAAAATATTTTGTATTTATTCACTATTCTGCTAGCTTGGCCCTCGTTCGCCATGTGCACCGATGAGCGGGGCTTAGCTATTTTTAACGAAAGGGAATGAAGCATGAATAAGTCTGAATTGATCGAAGCGTTAGCTGCAGCAACAGAACTCAGTAAAACAAAGGTAGAAGAAGTCATTCAAAACACTCTTGAAATCATCAAGAAGAGCGTAAAAAAGGGTGACGATGTAACCCTCGTCGGTTTTGGCACCTTCACCAAAACAAAGAGAAAAGCTCGTATGGGGCGCAATCCTCAAACTGGCGAAGAAATCAAAATCCCAGCAACAACCGTACCTCGATTCCGTCCTGGTAAGGACTTCAAAGACACAGTACGCGCATAAGCGCTGTATCAGCGGGCCTTGCAAGGTGCGAGGCCCGTCTTAGTTTTGCAGATCAAGAACACCTGGAATCTTCCAGATAGCAGGTAGGCAAAGGAGATGATTTTTTCGATCGCCCTTATAGGTCACAACGAAAAATGTCTGACCTGATTTAACCTCAAGCTGAATACCAAGCAACATCAGCGTGTGCTTTTCCAAAAGAGCACTTATCTCATGCATGAAATCGCTCTCTTTGACATCTTGCGTTCTCACCGTAACTCGAAAAATACGATGTGTCCCCAACACCTGCCGTTCAAAAATACTTGCGACCACAAGCACCATCACAACAGCAAAAGACGTCATAACGCCAAAGACCACATGGTGACTGCCAATACAGACACCCACAGCTGAAACTACCCAAATAGTTGCTGCAGTAGTGAGACCTGAAATGTGTCCCCGTGACTGGACAATAGAACCCCCACCAAGAAACCCTATACCTGAAACAATTTGTGCCGCAATGCGTGAAGGATCGCCACCAATCTCAAGTGACATCTTAGTAAAAAGAGCGGAACCGAGACAGATAAGCATATTAGTCTTTATGCCAGCAGGCTTATGCTTGAGCTCACGCTCGAGCCCTATACACCCGCCGCAAGCAAGCGCCACTAAAATATCAGTAAGGTACTCCCACATATACTCATGCTACCAGACAATTTGTGGTCGTCCCACCAAGAATCGAACTTGGATCACCCATTTAGGAAACGCGCGTTTTATCCATTAAACTATGGGACGAGGGAGGAAGCATACTCCAACATCGGCTTAGATGCAAGAGGAAGTAAGTGCAAAGGATTAATTGTTGCGACACCGCGCCGCATCTCAAAATGCACATGAGGTCCGCGGCAACGCCCAGAACTACCCGACAAGGCAATAACCTGACCCTGCTCAACATGCTTATTAGGCTTCACAATGAGCCGCGAATTATGCGCATATACCGTCGTCATGCCGTTATCATGACGAATGACAATAACTCTGCCATAACCGCGAATACGACTTCCTGAATAGATAACCTTGCCTGCTGCAGCGGCATGTACTGGCGTGCCTGGCCGGGCGCGCAAATCAAGCCCCTCATGAAATTTGCGACCACGCTTCCCATAGGGCGAAGTAACAGCAATATGCGTCAAAGGCCAGCGAAAATTATAATTCTCATCTGGCATCGACACAAGCTCTGCTGGCTGACGCTGCTCATGGATAGGGCCATGATAAGCACATCCTGCAGTCAATAGTAATAAAGTACGAATCACCATCATAATGCCACCTTAAGAATTGAAGATAAAAATTCCACTTCTACTCTTCTTACACATACTAGAGCGTGTGTCACATTATTTCTTTTGTCACTAGGAATAATTTGTAGCAGCAGGCAGTTTTAGCGTAACGCATTGCCCACCATGTCACCAACACCCCCAAATCCTTCGCCTATAAAGTTCAGCGCAAAGTCGATACTCATACTCATGCCATTGGTAGGCGAATACCCTGTCTGTGGCGTCAAGCGCCAGCATAGTCCAGGACTTTGGATAAGAAGACTCAAATTAGCGCTTCCAATCTCGTTAGCATTAAACATATATCCAATAGAAAATCTCGGCATAATGTAATCATTAATAGAAAAAATAATCTGCATAGAAAGATTCGACGTATTAGCAGTAACCTGATTAAACGTGTAATCAAATCCTATGCTTCGCTCAAACGCGATCAATCGATGCGTTGCCCCCTGATGAATATACTTCAGGTGCGTTGTAATCGCATGCTTCGATGGATGTCGATTATCTGTTGATGACGCAGGCAAAATGTCAGTATAGTACTGGTAAGTTGTCGAGCTTTGAACATGGTCGAGCTGCACCAACGATGCAGCAATAAGCCTCGTTAAAGGCCTAGGATTCATTGGATTGATTGGTGAAAAAAGCTCAATAAAATTAACAGCCTGAGCAAGACTCAAAGCCACAACTTTCCTATATTCTGGTCTATCGCTTATTCTTTTTTGAATGAACTCAGTTACAAAACCATACTGGAGAGCGTTTCCTTGTGGCACAAAATAGTTTGCACCTGTCTGTGATGTTGAGTAAGGAATAATATCATTATCATCAAAAAAATAACCACTCGTATTGTTCTTTTCTGCATACTGCATCTGTTGCAAAAAAGGATGCCGCGTATCTTCGTATACTTTTGGTATATAAGAATATCTTACCATTGGCCGAATAAGATGCTTAACCCGAGGCAAGGAGGGGTCGTCACGCTCGTAAATACGCTCAAGCTGTGTCTCTACATCAAGACTGAACTTGGGCGCAGATCTTACAAGTGACGGTATTCCAGAAAATTGATACACAGAATTCAAAAGACTCACAGATGGCGTGAGCATCCAAGCATCATCGACCCGCACTGGGTAGTACCAACCAGGCTCAACGATAGCACGCACTGTCCGCCTCAATGGATCAATACCCAGTCGCTGCTGCGCATCAAAAACACCTGCAGGTCGTGTCATATTCGCTAGAGAAAATTTGACCCCATAGACACCAAACCCAACCCGATCACGCGTTGAAAGCAAAACGCCTGGCAAAAGCTGAACAGTCCGCGGATCAAATAACACTGGATCTTTATATAATAGATTTCTAATACGAATCGTCATGAAATCTAATTGCCAAAAATCTGATTCATACGTCCCCAGGAGAGTCGACGATGTGAATGCTTCTGTGACACTTGGCGAAAAAAAAACCATATCCTTCCCAAAATGAAAAGGGTAAAGATTATCCGTCACTTCATTCACACGAGCGCGCAAAAGCACATTCTGCCCAAGCCTGAAACGCTCATGAATCTGCACATAGGCCCGCATAGCTCCCATGGACTTATCGCTCATCACTGCCGAATTCACTTCACCTTGATTATCATTCGCAAGCATGTAGCGTGATTGAAGCTCAAGACGAGGACCCCGCTTGGAATAGTAGCTGGGAGCAAATGTTGCATCCACACTCCTATCAATGGCCCAAAAGAAAGGAACCGTCATCATAGAACCATTCGTTCCTGTACGCCCAGGCTTGGGGAGTAAAAATCCTGTCTGGCGCTTTGTCTTCAATGGCAAAATCAAGTAGGGAAGCCAGATGCTTGGCACACCTTTTATCTTTGCCGTAATATCATGCAAATAACCATACCCCTCAAACTCAAAATCAGCATCAGCCGCAAACAAGCTCCAACTATTTTGACAATCATGGCACGTCGTGTACTCACCGCCTGATGCTCTATAATGCGTCGATGAGAACTTCTCGATTTTTTCTCCACGCAAGGTAAAACGGTCATTAGAAACCCGACCTCGAAGAATCGTACCCTCTTTCGTGTCCATATACATACGCAGTCCATCAGCACGCACGATGACCTCAGGCATCGTCAGCACACAATTCCCATCTGCCTCTAAAAAACGCTTTTTTAAATCAACACGGATATGATCTGCTAGCAAGGTCTCGCCAGGCTTACGAATCGTCGCACGTCCATAGAGCTGAATAATCCGCTCCTGACGATCCCAATGCTGACGATCTGCAGAAAAATGAAGCGGCTCGGCAAAAGCAGTCAAAAAAGCTAAGAAACTCCAAATGCGCATGTCTTCCGCCCCAGATGCACCATCAACTGACGTAATTCATGAGCAAGGTCACCGCGACGCACAATGCGATCCACGAAACCTCTCTTTTGCAAAAACTCACTTCGTTGAAATCCCTCAGGAAGCGCTTGCCGAATAGTCTGCGCAATCACCCGCGGACCTGCAAACCCAATCAATGCCCCAGGCTCAGCAAGAATGACATCGCCAAGCATTGCAAAAGATGCCGCTACCCCACCTGTCGTTGGATCCGTTAAAATCACAATGTACGGCAAGCCGGCCTCACGCATTTTTTCAATCAGCATCGATGTCTTTGCCATCTGCATAAGCGACACAATACCTTCCTGCATACGCGCCCCCCCTGACGCACACACAATCACCGCTGGAAGCTTATCAGCTAAAGCATGTTCAAAAAGTCGAGCAACCTTCTCCCCCACAACAGCCCCCATACTGCCACCCATGAACTGAAACTCAAAAACACCTAAATAATAAGGCAGAGACTTAATCGCAGCCTTTCCTACAACAAAGGCATCTTTCTGCCCAGTCTTCCCACACGCTGCAGTCAATCTTACACTATAAGGTTTGATATCTAAGAAAACGAGGGGATCATTTGACTCCAAATGCGCATCAAATTCTTGAAAAGCGCCCTCATCACAAAGGAGAGCAACACGATCAGCACTTTTGAGACGAAAATGGTGCCCACACTCCTGGCAGACATGCGCATTGTCAGCCAGTATCTTCGACTGTATAATCTCAGCACATTTCGTACACTTAACCCACAGGCCTTCAGGCACTTTTGAAACCCGGCCAGCAATGAGTTTTACCTTTGGTGTTTTCCTATCATCAAACCATGCCATTGCTGCTTTATGTATCGCTCTTTCCAGCAAGACGCAAGACTTCCTGATAACAGAGTCTGTGGGCAATGCCGAATTTTTGACTCACAATACGCGCCGCCTCACTTGACCTCACTCCTGCCGCGTGCATACAAGCCAAAGTATCCTGCCAGTAGAGCGTCTGGAGCGGCTCATACCTGACCGCAAATATCCATTCGCCAAAAATACCTCCCTCATCCCTAGCGTGCTGCGTGAGTGCCGTAGTCAGATCAGGACCATAGAAAAATTTTTCATGTGTCTTTGTAAGCTCCTTGGCAAGGACCAATTCTTGACATGCCGGGTCTCGCTCAAGATTCTGAATAGTATCAAAAATGCGTTTTGGACTTTCAAAAAAAACCAAGAGCCCAGCAGTTAACTTTTCAGGATCAAAATAACCCTGAAATACAAAAGGACAGGCAAGCCCGGATGCCGCAAGGAATGTGGTCACAGCACTGACTCCAGGCACACTCCAAACACTGCCCCCCAAACGCCGCACTTCCCGCACAAGACGTGACCCCGGGTCATTGATACAGGGCATACCAGCATCTGACACAAGACCAATTGCTAAACCCAGAGCTTTCTCTGCCCAGTAAGGTGCACTATGCTTTTCAACTACTGCATCAAATCGCTCACAACGACGTCGCATGCGCCTCGTATCCTCACATAAAAGGACATCGACTGATTGGAGAATACGAGTTGCATGCTGCGTCATATCTTCAGGATTTCCGATAGGTGTCCCTATGATCCAAAGACCTGCTGGTAGATTCTGCCGATTGTTCAAAATTAGATTTTCTTTCATACTGGATACTCATGAAAACTATGACTGAAAAAACTGGTGAAATTCTTATTGTTTCCTTCAATGGCACTTTAGATTTCGAAACACCCATTACTATGAAGAAAAATTTGCTCAGCTACATCCACTCAAACGATAAAATAGTCATGAATTTGGAAAACCTTGACTTTGTCGGCTCATGCGGCATTTCCAATTTTCTAGACGCCCTTGCCGAAATCAATAGTCACGCTACTCAAAATCCCCACTACTGCCATGTGAAAACAGAATTTTGCAAACTCATCAAAGCTTTTGACCACGACCAGCATTTCGACCTGTATGATGATCTCGACCACGCAACAAAAAGCTTTTCTTAACAGGAGCAAAACTCATCCGATGGTGAGGACTTATACCCCAACGCTCGAGGGCCTCCTGATGGATTTTTGTAGGATAGCCCTTATGCTGCGCAAAGCCATAGTTAGGAAAATATTTATCTAAGTCGACCATCTCTTGATCACGCGCTACTTTTGCTAGAATAGATGCCGCTGCAATACTCAGTGACAAGTTATCACCTTTAACTAAAGCATGTCCAACAACACCGTCAGGTAGCCTATTGCCATCAATCAAGACGTAATCTGCGTGCACACCCACTAAAGCCCTTTTCATAGCTAACATCGTTGCGTGCAATATATTGAGCTCATCGATTTCATGAACCTCAGCGCGCCCTAAAGACCAAGTCGCCCATGTTCGAATCCATAGAGCAAGCTCAAAGCGCTTCTTAGGACTTAGCAGCTTGCTATCACGAATAGCACTGACAAAAGGATGCGTTCCCAAAATGCTCGGAAGTATGACGGCAGCTGTTACCACAGGCCCTGCTAAACAGCCCCGCCCAACTTCATCAACACCAGCTATGCGCCTATCTGGGTACCCAGACCTGCGCTCATAGCGCAAACTAGGCGCTTGCACTTTTCTTTGTCACAACGACTTTCTTTCGACGAATACGAGCAGCACGTCCTTCAAGCTCTCTCAGATAATAAAGCTTTGCGCGTCGCACAAAACCTTCCTGCGCAATTTCAATTTTTGCAATCTTTGGCGAAGAGAATAAAAAGATACGCTCAACTCCGACGCCATGTGAAATCTTTCGCACGGTAAAAGATTTGTGGACACCTTTATTTGAGATACAGATCACGTCTCCCTCAAAAATCTGGATACGCTCCTTATCTCCTTCTTTAATACGCACATGCACACGCAAGGTATCCCCTGCCCGAAAAGCCGGTACGTCAGTACGGACCATATCGCGCTCAATGATACCTACCCGTGCATCCATTGATTTTTGTACAACTTGGACGCCCTTACTCGTATACCGATGCTTCAGTTTTGTCGCAGCCATTTTACTATTACTCCTTTATCTCAACGATCGCCCAATAGTCGATCGAGCACAATTGCCACAGCTGCCCTTACAGACAGATGATTATACGCTTCATCAGCACCACAAATCGGTGAAAGCACTGTATCCACTTCTGGAAAAAAAGATGATGATACACCCCAACCCGTCCCAAAGACAATAACCAAAGGAGGCCCAGGTGAGAAGATTCGTGCGCGCATCTGTTCTGACGACACACTCCCCTCCTGTTTGCTCGCGCTGGTCAAAAGCACCTCAAGCTCGCCGCCAATAGTATCACGCACTTCTTTGAATGAGGCCAGTACTCGTACGTGCCCGAGTGCTTCAACCCTATCAGGATGAGCCCCTGGATTCTTGCTCCAATGCCCCAAAATACGCCCAACAAGATCCCTCTGCTCGTCAATGGGTGTGACTATATAGTACCCCGCACAGCCGAACGTCCGAGCTGATCTTGCAATATCATGTATATCCATATTCGTCACAGCAGTTACTATTTCCTGCCCATGCCGATTGCGCATAGGAGCATGCAATAGTACCACTGAAACAGAGCGCCGCTTTGCTGTCACGGCTAGAAGATCTAACACACCTTACGCGTCTCAGCAACGCTCTTGCGTACGCTGTTGCGCATTCGCCTGTCTCCAGGCACGTATACGCTTATGATCACCCGAAAGCAGGACTTCAGGAGGCGCTACTCCTTCAAAATCCCAAGGACGCGTATACTGCGCGCACTTAAGCCCCCCATCCTGAAAACAATCCTCTGTCACTGATGCTTCATTTCCCAACACTCCAGGGACCAATCGCACCAAAGCATCAGTAAGCATCAATGCCGGGAACTCGCCGCCAGAAACTACATAAGGACCTAAAGAAATTTCTTCATCTACAAATTTCTCTGTAAACCGCTCATCGATACCTTCATAGTGGCCGCATACAATCACAAAACGATCCGTTGATGCATAAAGATCTGCCACTACCTGCTGTGTCAGTTGCCGCCCCTGAGGCGTGAGCAGAATAGTCCGCATACCAGGTTCCGCAACACTCCTCCATGCACGTGCCAGGATATCAGGACGCAAAAGCATACCAACACCACCACCATAAGGCCTGTCATCGACAGATCGGTGGGCATCATATGCAAAATCTCTCAGAAATAGAGGTTTGAAAGAAACAAGACCGCGACGCGAAGCGCGCCCCAGTATACCCATACCAAGGGCATGGGCGATTATATCAGGAAAAAGTGTTATATAAGAAAAAGAAACCACTACTCAAGGATCTCAAGCACAGTCCTACGCCTGATCTTAGTCGATGCACCATTAAGGATAGTACGCATGGCTCTGGCAGTCTTCCCTTCCTTACCAATCACCTTTCCAAGATCACTCTTGGCTACACGTAATTCAATCACAGTTGTATTCTCGCCGGCTACTTCGTTGACAAAAACCTCCTCAGGTATATCAACCAAAAGCTTGGCCAAATACCCGATCATATTTGTCAACTCACGTACATCTTTAGAACCTGAATCAAACGACACGCGCGCCCCCACACGTAGCCCGCCGCCTAGCCAGCCACTCTTTCTAGAGTGCGCGAACTTTTAACAATTGTCCAACTGTTTGTGAAAACTGAGCCCCGCACGCTTTCCAACGCGCTACAGCATCCAAATTCACACGTAACTTTTCTTGGATTGTCTTCCCCTTAGGGTAATAATGACCTAGGTGTTCTAAAAATGCGCCATCTCTCTTCTTTGTCGAATCAACGGCAACGATAAGATACTGGGGATTTTTCTTTGCGCCTTGACGGCTTAAACGAATGCTCACGCTCATACTGTTCTTCCTTTGTTTCCCTATCTACCAGTCTTTCAGCCCTTGCGCAAAGAAAAAAAGCACGCTACATATGGCTCCTCATGCGTGGCATCATCCTTCTGAATTTAGGCACACCTGATTCTCCCCATCCAAAAGACGTTAAGAACTATTTAGCAGAATTTTTGAGCGACCCCCTCGTCATCGATATCCCCTCTCCCTTACGCTGGCTCCTTCTCCATGGAATCATTCTCAGAACACGTCCGAAAAAAAGTGCCCATGCTTATCAAGCCGTTTGGACAGACAGAGGCTCACCGCTTCTCGTCAATCACCTCGAACTCACAGAAGCTCTCACCCAAGCGATGCCCGAAGCGGTCATCATACCTGCTATGCGCTACGGCAAACCCTCCCTCACCGAAGCATTTACAATGCTCCAACAAAAAAAAGTTACTTCTATTACTGCGATCCCGCTTTACCCTCAATACTCTCAAGCTGCCACTGAATCGAGCATTCTCGAAACACAGCGCATTGGAGCCCAGTTCGGCTATCAGGACATCCATTTTGTACCAGCTTTTTTTGACGATAAGCACTTCATCGAAGCCCTTCGCCAAAGCGCCACACCTTACTTACAAGACCTCACGAACCAGGATCACGTCCTCATGAGCTTCCATGGACTGCCTGAAAGACATATTGCAAAAATGCCTCCTGAAAAGTGCTACAAAGCCCAATCCCACAGGACAGCGAGTCTTTTGGCTCAAGCACTTGGTCTTTCACAATGGAGCGTCGGTTTTCAATCCCGTCTCGGCCGAACACCTTGGATTCAGCCTTTCACCGATATGGCAATCCAAAAACTCGCCCAGCAAGGAACCAAGCGCCTCTTTGTGATCTGTCCCTCATTTGTAGCTGACTGTCTTGAAACACTCGAAGAAATTGGCATCCGTGCACGCGCAGATTTTATCGCCCACGGCGGGAAAGAGCTCATCTTGATCCCTTGCCTCAATGCGCACCCAGCTTTTGTACGGACTATTCAATCGTTTTTTACCTGATAAGCGAATCTGCAGCCTCACCATGGCTGTTGCAAATCCAGCACCAGTTTCACCCTCTGCATTCAGAGTGTTAATAATGCTACATTTTCCTCTTTTTCCAGCCCTCCTAAAATTAGCAAATATATCCCCACCTATAAATGGAATATAGAGCTCTCGGATTCCATCAGGCGCAACAAGTTCCATTGCGTTTTCGAGAGATTGCTCTATTATGCCCAGAGTGGTCACAAGCCCCTTACCTACAGCATCCATCCCTCCAACTACAGGACCAGGCATTGCATGATATATTCTCTTAAATCCCTTAGCGAACAACAAATTCTCAGGTGTCTGAGGAGATTTCGAACTAGACTTAACACTTGTTACAACAGCTCCGCCAGACGAGATATTATCAAATATCTGCAGGATTAATGATGGCAGCTTCAGGCACGTCATCCGTCAATGCCGTTCTATTAAAAAACGGAACATGGCACTCCATAGGCAACACGAGCATCATGGGATATCAATGCCCAGCATCAACAGTGACAACAATAGTTTACCTTAACGGTTCGTCTGACTGCATGAGCATTACATCATATATTTCAGGCTCTCTTACTGTCACAGGATCTCAATCAGGAACATATTTTACTGATATTTTAGTTTCGCCATAATCAATGATTGATATATCCCAGAGAAAGGCCTAAGCATAGTCGAAAAAAACAGCCAGCACGTTGACAAGTGCCTCGTTGCTAATCAGTCAATTCAGGCCGAGCGCATCCCAGCGCAGAAACAAAAGCCCCCCAACTATCTCGCCAGGAAGAAGCCGCAAATCTGCATAATTCATAAAAATTCATGCGGTTCTCAGGAGGCAATAAAGTGACGTAGCCATTATTGATCAATCTCTCTTTATAGATATTGTCTATATTTTGCACACGGCAGTTACATAGATGAATAATTGTTGACAAAGGCAGATTATCAACAAGACAGATAGCACCTTCATCACCAATAGCATTAGCGCTCAGATCTATATAGGAAAGCATAAAAAGCTGAGCTATGTCCCGAAAACCATGCCGAATATCACATTGAGCTAAAAAAAGACGCGTCAGTTGACTATTGCTGAAAATTTCACGCAAGCGACGCGCACCACGGTCTCCAATGGCATTACTAGAAAGACACAACTCCTTCAAAAACGACATGCTCTTGAATGCCGTCAGAGCTGTAATGCCACAACGGCATAGCTTCAACTGCACAAGCTCAGGTAAATCAGTAACATAGGCAACACCCTGGTTCTGTATTGCATTATTCGTAAGATCAACATGGGTCAATTTTTTGAGCCGAACAATCTGAGAAACACAGGTGACACCACAGGAGCACAGATACAGTTTCTTGAGCTCTTTATCATAAAAAATATCTACTATGATGTTAAACCCATTATTGCCGACTGTATTATCAGAAAGATTCAGCGTCGTCAATGTTGATAAACCCCAAAGACCCCCCAAACCTCCGTCTGTCACCATGTCGCGATTAATTGTTAGTTTTATAAGACACACCCCTTGAAGCCGCACAAGAGCCTGCGACAAAACGTCATCTTCCTTTTTATCACAACACTGTTTCATCAGGGTCAAGGAATGCAGATCAACTAATTTATTTAGGTGCAAAAACCCTTCAAAAGACAAGTTGCATCGAAAATTCATACTCAACTGACGAAGACCTCGTGCACGCGGGTCACACAAGAAATCGCGGAGCTCCTGCATACTCGAAAACGAGACAACTGCCCCTTCTCCCCACGTCCTTTGCGATTGGAGCGCCTGAAAAGAACGCTCTACCCGACTATATTCACCACAAGACGTGCCAATGAGTGATTTTTGAATAGCTTTTTCCGTACACTTAAGCGCCTGGAGATCTTCAGGTACAAGACGTTGACCGACTCCCCTCAGGCAGTCGGGTGGCAACTCTGCCAGTCCAACTGCCTGGGCTGCCAGGGCTATAAAAAAGGAAAAAAACATATCCTCTTCCTACACCAATAGGACCCGTTGCGCCAGGCTAATGCAACGTTGCCGCAACGCCTGGGTATCCAGAGAATGCCCAATGGAACCAGGTTACCATCAGAATGAGATGGCCCACAAAAATGAAAAAATGACTCCACATTTCGATACGATCAGATTGACCATGCATATAACGCATCCAATGCATCCACTCATCGATGACACTGTAAAAAAATGATATGCCTGCAAGTACAATCGCAGGGATCATACAGGCTGACACGCTATAGCTCAATGTCAATAGGACACAGCTCGCTATACCTGCATAGATAGTAATAGCATGAACAAGCCTCTCCCCTGATTCCAGGGCCTCTCTATAAATGGTTTGGTGACCTATCGTATCAACTGCAATAGCGCAGAGAAAAATAAAAGACCCTACCGGCATGTTCCAAACATAGGAAGGATACTCGACGCCATGCATAACGCCTGTCACCAAAAATCCCGTAATAGAACAAAAAAGTCCTAAAATGAGACCTATCCAGTTGGTATAATACTGCCAATCAGATGGCCCAAAAAGACGAATACGACCTGTATAGATACAAAATTCTTTCCACATATTTTTTACTCCTTTTGCAAAAACTTACCCCTCATACTACTCCAAACTGCCAACATGACATACCCAAGCTTTGAATGCCTCTCGGCATGCGCCATACGCCTATACATCCTCCCCGCAAGGTGCACAACAAAAGTATACCTCATAGACAATGCCCGTGTTCGTAACGCACTTGCAAGCCTCGCATCTGCAAGCTTCATAAGAAGCTGAAGACTTTGATCCGGTGACTGTTTCCATGAATCTGGAATATAACATCTGCCTATTTTTGCATCCTCATGGTAATCACGTATAATATTATAAAGCTGCAGCGCAATCCCAAGATCCCGCGCAGCACCCAGGTCATCTCCACCTAAAATACGCGCCATCATAAGTCCAACAGTACCCGCCACCTGGTAGCAGTAGAGCATCAAATCTGACTCGGTATGGATACGACCCCCACGCACATCAAATTCCATGCCAGCATAAAGATCGTAGAACCAAGCTGGCGCGCAGCCAAGAGCCTGTAAACGCTCAATAATAGCCGTCTGATCCACAATCTGCATCCTATCTGCAGGCAAAAGCCTTGGATCTTGATAACTTTGACCAAGCTCCGAACCATCAGCAACATCATCAAGCTGACGGCATACACTATAGAGCCATGCTACATTCTTAAATGTCGGTGCATCAAAAAAAAGGCTTGCAAAGAAAAACGTCTTTGATCCTTTTTTAAATATTTCACGTTCGTTCATTTTCTATCACCGATACCGTTGCTTTTGCAGAATTGACAACACCTGGAACACCCGCTCCTGGGTGCACACCCGCCCCAACAAAATAAAGCCCTTCATAATCAGGATCCTTATTTGACATACGAAACCATGCACTTTGTATCAAACTAGGTGTCAGAGAAAAAGCAGAACCTCGGTACGCCATCAGATTTTTTTCAAAATCTCGCGGCGTTGTTATACGTACAAAATCGAGCGATTGACGAAGACCAGGCAAGACCGTTGCCTCGAGTCGGTCAAAAATATGGTCACAGTATGCCTCTTTTTCCCGCTCCCAGTACGCTGCATCCAGCATGTCAGTCATATGAGGCACCGCAGAAAGTACATAGAAACTCTCGCAGCCAGGGGGCGCCATCGTTGCATCTGTACGGCAAGGCGCATGCAGATAAAGCGCACAATCCTCAGAAATAGTGCGTTTTTTAAAAATACTATCCAAAAGCTTCTTATAATCATGACCAAAAATGATCGTATGATGTGCCAAATCCGGATAAGTCTTTTTAAGACCAAAATAGACGAGAAATAAAGACATACTCCAATCTTTACGCGCAAGTTGACGCGTTTTTTTACCATCTTGAAGCAAATCTTTATATGTATGCATGATATCAGCATTACTGACAACAATATCAGCAAGCACTTCTTGCCCAGAAACACGCACTCCTTTGACACGCTTCCCATCAAGGAGAATATCATCAACTGCCGCATTGAGATGAATTTTTCCACCTATATCCTGAAACATCTGCCCAAGCCCACGCACAAGAGCGCCTGTACCGCCACGGGGAAAAAAAACACCCCATTTCTTCTCCAGATAGTGAATGAGCGTATAAATACTCGATGTTGCATAGGGGTTGCCACCTATAAGCAGCGTATGGAAGCTAAGTGCCTGACGGAGTCGTTCATTTTTAACAAAAGACGCAACTGTTTTATAGACTGAGCGGTAGGCACGCAATTTCAACAAATCAGGTGCAACACGCAGCATATCTGAAAAATGCAGAAATGGAACAGCGACAAGCTCGGTATACCCTTTGTCAAATACCTTTTTTGAATAGGCAAAGAATCTCTCATAGCCAGCAAGATCCTCTGGCGCAAATCGTACAATCTCCTGCAGCGTATGTTCCCAATCTTGAGCATAATTAAAAACAGATTTTTGATCCCACCAAAGCCTATACATGGGCTCAACAGGCAGAAGCTCAACATAGTCGGAAAGTTTTTTACCACAAAGCGTTGCTAACTCTTCTAAAGATTCAGGCGCTGTGATCACTGTTGGACCACAATCAAAGATGTATCCCTTCTCCGTAAAAGACGCTCCCCGGCCACCTAATACGCCCATTCTCTCATAGAGTGACACCTGATATCCCAATGCCTGAAGACGAATTGCTGCTGCTAAACCACCAAAACCACTCCCAATGACAACTGCTTTCACCAAAATCGCCCTCCGTAAAAAAGTGCACGAACAATACTGATAGGAGGTCTTCCCACAAACATGCTGATATGATCTTTGAACGTCAAACGTCCCGCATAAAAACGCGCGATCAATACAGGGGACCGAGAAAAAAATTGCCGAAAGATACCATCTGCCTCACGATGACGCGTCGCTAAAAACAACAAACGATTCAGAAAGTAAAAAAACCATCTTCCGGATGATGCCTGCCTCACAACTGCTCTACAGGCATGAGAAGATTGTTTTTTTGCAAGTGCCTCAGCAAGAGGCTCCAGAGCACGCAGAATATAGGGAGTTGAATAGCCCGTTGTCGGATGAAAAAGCCGGCCCCGTACACCAAAACCGATACTGCCTGGCAACAGTGACGGTTTCCACGCAGTCAATGGCAATGGCAAAGATCCCGACTCCTGTCCCAGGATCTCATCAACCTCATAACACCCAAGGGCTAAGTACATAGCCAATCTACGCTGCAAAAGAACCAGATCAAGCGCTGCATTCTGTGCATAATGGGTTATTTCAATCAGCGCTTCATGAGAAGAAAAAGGCAAAATATAGGCAAATTCCATGACAATACCAGGCACAGTCGGCATACGCGGATCAATATGCATCAGCATAGGCACAGTCAATCCATGAGGGTGTTTGAGCCGAAGACGCTGACCAAAGAACTTTTGTGCACCCGCCCTATGACAAAGCTCTGCACCCCGAGCATCAATCAAGTAACCATGATCACCTTCTGGACTACCTTGAACAAAAAATTCCTCGAGAAAAGAGAGCTTTTGATAAAAATCAAAGCAATGGATCTCATAATAAGGCTCCCGAAAGGATATCTTTGTTGCACCAAGGTCAACTGCCTGACCTGGCCATGTATGACTCACAAGTGGCATCAACCATGTAGACAGTGCTTCTGGCACATCAGAATGATGAAACGACCAAGTGCGCTCATCTGTCTGGCACGCCAGCCATGATCTGGTATCGTAAATCCGTAATGGCACCTGCTTAGCCCGTAGCCTTGCTGCTAAAAGCATCCCCGAAAGCCCCGCACCAACAATATGAACAGTTGACCGCACACCTTGTTGTAGCAAACTTGCTCTTGCGATGGAAGGATGCTACCAGCTAAGAATATGAACGCCCAACCTCCTCAAGGATTTGCTGTGCGGTCACTGCGTCTTGTTAAGACTGCAGGCTCTCTTGCAACGCAGGAGGTGTTCCGGCGTCTCAAGGGCGATACTCCAACGCTCATGAATCGCAAGCAGCTCGAGACAATTGTTCGTGAACTTGGCTCACTCAAAGGCGCGGCTATGAAGCTCGGCCAAATTTTTGCACTGGAAGCGCGGGATTTTATGCCCGAAGAGCTCTGCCTCATCTTGGACACCCTCCAGTCAGACGCCCCCCCGCTGGAATTTGACATCATAGCCAGCATAGTACGCCCATTAGGTGATCTTAAGATCGAAAGAGAGCCCCTTGCTGCTGCAAGCATTGGCCAGGTGCATCGAGCTCAGTACCAAGGCCGCGATGCCGCCGTCAAAATTCAGTACCCAGGCATACGGAAAAGCACTCAGGCGGATGTCGCACTGTTTGAAAAGCTTTTTCAACTCCTCTCCCTCTCTCTTGGCAAGAAAGTCTCTGCATCTGGCATAGCTGAAGAATTATCAGCTCTCTTTATGCAAGAAACCGACTATCTGAAAGAAGCCTCATTTCAACGTGCGATGAAAACATGGGTTGATTCGTCACAACTATCAGGGAAAATTATCGTACCAGAAGTTTTTATGGCACTCGACAATGTTTTGGTATCCAGCTACGAGCCAGGACTCAAACTCAGCCAGTACCTCTCCACATCCCCCTCCATGGAGGAGCGGACCTATTTTGGCGACCTCCTCTTAAATCTCTATACTCATGAGTTCTGCACCTTTGGCTGCGTCCAGACTGACCCCAATCCTGGCAACTTCCTTTTTCGCCCCCATACCCATGCCTTGGTAGCTCTCGATTTTGGAGCTTGCAAGGAATACTCCATGACATTTAGAAGAAAATATGCAGAATTGATCGTCAAAGCCTCCGAAAATAATCCTAAAAAACTTATACCCCTTGTCCTTGAGCTAGATCTACTCGATCCGCGTGAATCGCCAGCAGTACAAGAAATGCTCTGCCGTCTGATTATCGAAAGTATGCGCCCAATCATGCAGCCATCCTTTTCTTTCGCAGACACCCAGTACCCAGAAACCATGCGTGCCATGACGCGAGAGCTTATCCAACACCTCGCCTTCTCTCCTCCACCACGCTCCTTACTCCTGCTGCACCGAAAACTTTCAGGCATCTTCCAGATTATTCGGCAACTCAAGCCTCAACTGCAACTCACAAAGTACTTTGAGCAATTCGCCAATCTTCAAAAGTCCTGACCCACGTCGAGATAAACCTCTCTGACGTCATCATTATAACCAAGAAATTCAGCAAAACGGCCCCAGGAAATCAATGTATCAACAATCTGATTAGGATTTTCATTAGGTAGCCATTCAGCCACACGCTCAGTTAACGTATCGACTGACAGGCGCAAGAGCTCATCTTTATCCAGGAGGTTTACCAGCATACGAACAATACGCAAGGATCCAAAAAGCTCATGGAGCATTTTCTTACGCACATTGATATCCCCTACTACAAAAGTCTTACCAATCTCCGTGAGAACAACATCCTGCTTAGGTGTGTCAACAAGACGCAAAAGTTCAGCTGCTTTTACCAAATACAATGTACGGCCATAATCCTTAGCAGCTTGATGCGCAAGATCAAAGATGTCAGCGAAACCTCCATCATCTGCAATGCATTCCAAAAGCCCAATCATCTCTCCAATCTGGATTGCGGGAAGTGATTCAATCGGCGGCTCACGCGTGACATGCTTCAGGGGCACAGCAGCGTCTGGCATCAAAGTCTCAGTAATAAGAGTATGGATCTGCTCAACCATACTACGAAAGGCAGGTGACTGCTCCTGACGTGGATATGGCAAATCATTTACTATATCTTGTCGTATATGGCCAGGATGGGTCCCCATCACTAAAATGCGCTTTGCCATAAAAACTGCTTCTTGAATATTGTGGGTCACAATCACTAAGGAACGCACTTTGGTTTGTTGATGTAAAAAGAGATCAACCATTTCGGCACGAAGTGCATCTGCAGTCAGCACATCAAGCGCACTAAAAGGTTCGTCTAAAAACAAAATAGGCCGATCCATCACGATAGCACGCGCAATACCTACACGCTGCTTCATGCCTCCTGAAAGTTCCCGCGGATAAGCTTCTTCAAAACCCTCCAGTCCAACAAGATCGATTGCGCGCTTCACGCGCAATGACACCTCTTCAGCGGGCAAATGCATAGGATGCAGAGCAAGAGCAATGTTTCTATAAACAGTCTCCCATGGAAACAAAGCAAATGACTGAAAAACAAGCGCAACATCAAGATTGACGCCCTCCAAGAGAACTCCACGTGATAAAACTGCCCCCTCCGACGGCTTTTCTAGACCACACATCACACGCAGACAGGTAGATTTTCCAGAACCCGAAGGACCTAAAATTGCAATTACTTCTTCAGCATCGATAGAGACATTCACATCCTGCAAAACTTTAAGATCCAAACCTGACGCTAATGTAAACGATTTCGATACGTCCCGAAGTTCAATAAGACGCATAACCACTCCTTTAAAAATCCCGTTTGTAGCGCATGTTGACGAAAGCATAGAGAGGCGTCCACACCAATCTATTGATAATAACGACAACACTCACCATAAGAACTAAGCTTGCCGCAAAAAGTGGCATACGCCCGCTGGCAGTTGCAATACTCAGCGCTGCACCTATACCATCAGTCTGCACAATCTTCCCTTGGTACATAAAATACTCTGCAAGAACACTTGCATTCCACGCACCACCTGCTGCCGTCATCCAACCTGTTACAAGCTCTGGCATAATGCAGGGCAAATAGAAATAACGCCAAACATCTCTACGTGATGATGCCGTTGAGCGGAGAACATCACCTAAAATACGAGGCATACGCATAGCACCCGCAAGGACATTAAAAAGCACATACCAACCAACGCCCATGAGCATCAGCAGCATCGAGCTCCAAAAAAATGGCATATGAAGCCAAAAAAAGACCTGAAGCATAAGCGGGTAAAGCATAGGTGCCGGGAAAGAAGCACATATTTGAATCACAGGCTGCGCAATAGCAACCCGTTCAGGACGCACTCCAAGCCAAATCCCAAGAGGTACAGCAAACAGCGTCGACAGCAACAAGCAACACAGCACTCGCAGGAAAGTCGCACCAACCCCCCTGAGCAAAAAGAGCCATTCTTGAAATGTGACGTGCTGAAGTATCGTCACAAGCTGAACCGCACCCCAAACAACACCCATCATTACAGCTAAAAAACAAAATTGCCCCACAATGTAGAACTGCCCAGGTATTCTGATATGTGGCGCGCGTATCTGAAACCTCATTGTTGGCCAAAATCTTTGAAAAAGACGGAAGAAGATCGATTTTTTCACCCAAACCTGAAACAAAGGTACATCACGGTAGAGCATGTTATCTTCCAGTCGATAACGGTGCGCAAAAACCAGAAGTGGCCGCCAAATAGAAAAGTCCATCATCACAATCAGCAAAACCATAGCAACCACGCCTGCAACCATAGCCTCAAAATCACGCTGCGCGATTGCCACATACATATAAGCCCCAATGCCAGGCAAACGATACTCCTGATCTCCCAAGGTCAAAGCTTCACAGGGAATCAAAAAAAACCATCCGCCAGCCATAGACAAAACGCTATTCCAAGCCAAAGGAATAGCCGCATAAGGAAGCTCAAGCTTCAAGAGGCGCATCAGCCAGTCAAACCCTAACATAGAGGAGACTTCTTGAAGATCTGTAGGGACTGATTTTAATGACGAGTAATAACTCAGCGTCATGTTCCAAACCTGGGCAGTCACAATCATAACAATAGCAGTTAGCTCAAGACCCACATGTGAATGCGGGAAAAGCGCAACAAAGCTCAGAAGGACCCCTGGCAAAAATCCAAGAACAGGAACACTTTGTAAGATATCAAGCAGGGGCAGCAGGACTTTCTCCATACTACGCGATTTTGCAGCCGCGTATCCGACAATAAGTGTCATAATCAGTGAAATACAATATGCTGCGCTGCATCTAATTGCAGATAAAAGCGTATACTTAGGTAAGGCCCACAGAGACAGGTCAATAGTCGTCACTGCGTCAAAATCAGTATGCCAAGAGACACCGGTAACAGCTATCCCATAGACGATGCTTGCGAGAAAAAGCCCGACGATAAGATCGGCTATATGCCTCACCTTAGAAGCCTATCTCAAGTATAAGGTTATTCATTGCATCATGTACCCCAAGGCGATAAGAACCCCCTGAAAATGTGCGCAAACGCTCCTGCTCCTCCCGATCCAAAAGAAAGCTCCCCACCCAAACATCAGGTTCCGGATGAGCCAGTAAGAACCGGCTTTTCGGATGCGATTTAAAAAAAAAGACAACATCTTTTGCAAAAAGAAAGCGAAACGGTCTCCCGCTCTCAAGAAAAGGCGCAAGAAGGGTATGATCCTCGAGACGAAAAATGCCACCTTGTGCTGTTTGTTGCCACATAGCCATGACACTAGCAAAAAGAGTCAGAAAATTCTATAAAGAGCCCATGAGGAACTACCGCTATCTTAATGGGCTCACTGTCAGCTTTGTGACACTCCTTCTCTGTTCTAATCTGATCGGCGCCGCCAAGGTATGCTCTCTCTTTGGCTTTTCATTTGGCGCTGGTATCCTTTTCTTCCCTCTCACCTACCTTTTTACCGATATTTTGACCGAGGTCTACGGCTACCAACAATCACGCAAAGCAGTCTGGTCCGGCTTTTGCGCCATGCTCTTTGCAAGCACTGTCAGCTTCGTTGTACTCCTCATGCCACCTGATCCAGAGTGGCATCACCAAAAAGCATTTGAAACTGTTTTCGGGCAAACCCCCCGCCTCGTCCTCGGATCACTCACTGCCTATTTTTTTGGCGAATTTCTCAACTCCTATGTTCTGGCTAAACTCAAAATTGCAACTCAGGGGAGACGTTTATGGCTTAGGATCCTCATCTCGACGATCTTCGGGGAAGCCGTCGATAGTGCCCTTTTTTATCCCATCGCATTCTATGCTGTGTGGCCCAATAAGCTCCTCCTCACAGTCATGGTCACCAACTACGCCCTCAAAGTGATCTGGGAAATGCTTATGACGCCTTTTACCTACCGCATTGTCAACTATTTAAAAAAAGCCGAGTCTGAAGATTATTATGACTACAAAACCAACTTCTCACCATGGAGATTTCAATAAATGATACTTGTAACAGGGGCTGCTGGTTTTATTGGATACCATACAGTTAAAAAGCTCATTACACAGGGCACGCAGGTGATTGCCTGTGACCATATTGGCCATTTCTTTACCCGCAGGCGTATTGCCGATACGCTTTTTATGGACCGAGCGCAACTTGAGCTTGAGCGCTACCCGATTACAGGCATTATCCATCTTGGCGCCATTACAGACACCCGTTGTAAAGACGAAGTAAAACTGAAGCAGTGGAATGTGGAATTCTCAAAAACACTGTGGAATCATGCTGCTCAAAAAAAAATACCTTTTATCTATGCAAGCAGCGCCGCCACTTATGGGCGGGGTGAATTAGGATTTTCAGATGACGAATATAATCTGCATCCCATCAATCCCTATGGTGCATCAAAACAGGCATTTGATCGCTTTGCTCTTGACGCACAAATCAAACCGCCTCACTGGCTTGGATTCAAATTCTTTAATGTCTATGGCCCAGGTGAAGAGTACAAAGGCGCAATGGCAAGCGTGGTAACGAAGGCCTACCATGCCATCAACAAAACAGGCCGACTGGAGCTTTTTCAAAGTCATGTACCTGGCATTGAACATGGTCATCAAAAAAGAGATTTTATTTTCATTGATGATGTCGTCGCAACACTCTTAAGTGCGCTTCTTAAAAAAAGCCCATCTGGGATCTATAATCTTGGCTCAGGAAAAGCGCGCACCTTCTTAGATCTTGCGCACGCTGTCTTTCGAACCCTCAAAAAAGAACCCACAATTGATTTCGTCCCCATGCCAGACATACTCAGATCAGGCTACCAGTATTTTACCGAAGCCCGCATGGAAAAACTCGCATCAACGCAACTCGCCTTCCCCAGCACATCGCTCGAGGAAGGCGTCGCTCAAAGTAGACATGCGCACTACTCTTTTTAAGATGTACGCGTTGCTGTGATCTGGATGGATGTTGGACATCCAGACACGGCCCCATTAATCATCGCAGGCAATTGTGTCCCAGAATTTGATGTCAATGTCCCTGTCAGCTGATTATTCGTCGATGTCAAAACACCAGCAAATACAGCCCCCTGACACGTCAACGTAGTCGTCGAAGGATAGAGTGCACTAACAGCACGAATACTATTTATCGTCGCCGATGAGATTGCCAAAGTCGATCCAGTTTCAATGCCCGTAAACTGTGCTGAAACACCATTTGGTGCATTCATAGAACCTGTCACTTGTTGTCCATTTGCAACAAAAGTAAGCGTCACAGAAGAGCTTTCCGTGTTTTGAAAACCATATTGTGTTAATTGCTGAGGCAACATAACCATCTGAGTCCCCGAATAAGTTCCATTATAGGGGGTTCCGCATCCTGCAATTAACATAACTCCAACGAACATAATTATTTTAGCCATAATTTCTCCTACCTAAAAACCCTCGAACTGCGCATGTACAGCTCATGGTTATGAATGCAAGCGGTGTGCCAGACCACCACACGCATAACAAGCACCTTCGCCCCTCCTCAGGTGTCCAAAAAATAGACAAGTGATCACTGCAGGCGTATATTGAGATACATGAAGATACTCATCTTAGGCGCATCAGGAACCTTAGGCCGCCCGCTCCAGGCGCATCTCTACCGTCAGGGGCACGATGTCATTGGTGTCTCGCGCACACCTTCCCGACTACCCACCATAAGATGGGAAGCCATCAAAGACCACACGCCGGATGCTGTTATCAATCTTGCAGGTGCCTCTATTGCAGACCATATGTGGACAAGAGCATATAAACGAGAGCTGCTTGATTCTCGTCTTTGGGCACTGAAGCAACTGACAGGCAAGCGTATCCCGATCCTTATCAGTGCCTCAGCTATCGGGTATTACCTTGCATCAAACAACCCCATGGATGAAGATTCCGTTCCCGGGAGTGATTTTCTCTCGCGGCTCTGCCAAGCATGGGAGCAAGCCGCCTATGAGCTCCATGCAGAACGAACCGTCATCTTGCGACTTGGGGTCGTTCTCACACGTACCGGCGGTGCATTTCCACGCATGAAGGAACCCTACCTCTATGGTCTTGCGCCTGATCTGGGCAACAATGCCTTCAGCTTCCTCCATATCGATGATTTTCTTGGCATTATCGATCACTGCCTCTCAAGTTCGATATCAGGCCCCATCAATGCCTGCGCTGCGACAACCCAAAAAGCTCTCTTAAAAGCATTCCAACGCTCGTATACAACACTAAGAATCCCCCTCAGCCCCTTCCTGCAACTCAGTGAACGCGCCTCCATCCTGGATGCCCACGCCGTCTCCTCAAAGAGACTTGATTATACGTGGCGCTACCCAACAATTGAATCCGCACTGGAAGATCTTCTCCAAGAACCTGAAGCACGCGTTTTTCAGTACGAGACACTACTCCCAACAACACTAGAAAAAGCTTATGAATTTTTTTCAGAACCTAAGAATTTAGAAAAAATCACGCCGCCACAAATACGTGTTCTGGACAATAGAATCATTTTGTTTGGCATTCCTCTCACATGGAAAGGCAAAATCGTAGCATCCAGTATCAATGCAACCCACGCATCCATCATTGACGTCCAACTCAAAGGACCCTTTGGGCTTTGGCACCACACCCATGCACTCGAGAGAACTTCCCACGGCATCCTCCTCACCGACACCATCCTCTACAAGGAACGTATCCCCTTCACGGCCTGTGGCATCAATTATGCGCTCCTCAAAATATTTCAGTACCGACAAAAAAAGCTCGATGAAATTTTTCAGCAAAAGGCTCTTGAATATAAAAACTAGTACTCATTTTACAACATGCAGCCTTATACTCAGGCAACTTGAGCCGATACGCATGCAATCAAAAAGCTCACACATATTCTTCGAATAAAGCGCATCATGCCAACCAACCACCAGCACTAAGGAGAAGACACCAAAAAACCATTCATATAAGTGTATGTTTGTGCAGGCTGCAAAGTGGTGTTAGCAGGCCACCCTTCTCCTCTTAATTCAACATAATCACCACTACCATTCATATACACTAAACCGGAAACATATGACTGAATCCATTGTCCGCCAGAATTACCTGGAATAGGCGAACCGCTGTAAACTATTCCTCCATTTTTTGCAATAGCTGCCAACACTGTTGCAGAGGTGGCAGCTGTTTGAATCATAATTGAACCTGTCAATTGGTAATATCCTTCTATTAATGGCGTCCATCGGTTATTCACAGAACTCCAATAACCAAAGTTATCGAATACAACATTATCTAAGTTAATCTTTGTCCACGAGCTTGGTAGATTTTGAGCCGAACCAAGATACGCATAGAATGTAGGAACTCTCATTCCTAATCCTGCTGTAATAGTCCCGGTCGCACGAACGCTCCCAGTCACATCCAACTTAAACGTCGGCGCAGAACTCCCAATTCCAACTGACCCAGCATTGAAATAAATATTCGAAGAACTCGCTACCCAAGGACTACTCACCGTGCTTGAAAGCGCGTTTGTGAGAGCTGTGGTGAGTGGGCCAGAAGAATTTCACCCCTGGCCTCTCTCAGAACAGTGCTTGAACCTCTCGACTCACACTGCTCCCATCAAACAACCCTCCTCAACATCTACCTTGCTGCCAATGA
>CAIUGE010000018.1 GCA_903898645.1 Oligoflexia bacterium
TCATTGGCAGCAAGGTAGATGTTGAGGAGGGTTGTTTGATGGGAGCAGTGTGAGTCGAGAGGTTCAAGCACTGTTCTGAGAGAGGCCAGGGGTGAAATTCTTCTGGCCCACTCACCACAAGTATTACAAGTGCACTTTCAAGTACTGTGAGTAGTCCTTGGGTACTTAGTTCTTCGAATATCTATTTCAATACTGGGGCAGTTGGGATTGGAAGCTCAGCACCTACGCGTGCCCTGGATGTCAATGGGAGTGTAGCGGTGAGTGGAAGTGTAGCTGCTACAGCTTATGCAGGCATATCAACATCATTTTCAGGTGTGTCGAATGTAACGATAAACATTGATTTATCGACGTATCAAATGGTGGAAATAATACTGAATGTTGGTTTTAGTGGTGCAAATTATCCTGATTTACAGTTCAAAGAAAACAGTTCTTCGAATTTTAATTACACGTATGGTGGTATTTTTACTAAATTCAATAATCTGCTCGCTCCTTTGACGGACAGCACTAATGCACTTATGAAAAATTGTGAGGCCGGTGGTAGTTATCAATTCGGCGGAAGCGCTACAATCCGCATGTATAAGCCGCCAGTGCCTGGAGCAACTAGCTCGGTGTACCCCATTGAGGCACATGGTACGTATACGTATGGAGGCCTTGGCCCAGCGAGCTTGGCTGTTCTTGCGGCGCACGTTGGATCAACGCCACTGCCATCAATATATCTTGCGACCTCCAATGGTGCGCTGATGAGCGGAACCTATATCGTTCATAATAATTTATGACACAGGCTTGATGACGCATCGCAATTAACGCGCATAATTAAACCATTCGTATTGATCGGGTTTTGCTATTTCAAAAATAATCCGAGAAGCACTTAGTTCTATGAGACTTATCATTTTTTTCTTTTTTTGCAGTATGAGGGAAGGGGTCGCGATCTGTTTTCCACCTTGGGCGGGTAATCATATACGTGACGTGCCTGGTATACTGTCGCATGCTGCAGCTCGTCAGAATTTTAGAACCATGCTAGGCAATTCTTATAATGAACGTGAATTTCAGAGTACGTTGAAAAGATTGCGTGAGATATTTGGGAAGCTTGATGTGGCAGGGGTGCATGAACTTTGCCCTAACACTCCCGAGGGATGTTGGCTGAGTGGTCCAGCCTTAGTTCAAAAACGAACAGACAAACAAACGCAAAGAAATGTCATAACGCCGTGGCCGATATATGTTGGAGTTAAAAACAAAGAAGTAGTTGTCGGCGTCAAGTTGAGCGAGTATCACCATGAAATGGGTGGTCCTGTTAAACAAATAGCGCCATTTGGTGCTGGTGGATATAAAAAAGCGTACCATACTATTGTATTTAATAAAGTTAATGGAATTTTTGTGCCTCAAGCGTATGTTGGTTTTGAGCTCCATCAGAAAGAAGAGAACAAGGAGGCGCTAGTAAGAGAAGCTGCTTTTGCTCAAAAGATGTATGGCAAAGTCATCGTGACTCCTGACGGCTATCTTGCTCCCCATGCCGGTAGCGAATTGTCTCCATATACTGCATGTGACAAATCAGAGCTTGCCAAAAATTTACAAAAATCAATAGAAACACTTCATGAGTATGGAGTTGTTCATAATGATTTAAAGCATGAAAATATTTTAGTCAGCAAGGACTGTGTTGTGACAATTATTGATCCTGGTATGGCAAGCAATCGAATAGCAGATAAAATGAAAGATTTAAAAATCATGCTTCAGAATCCTAGTTTTAAGAAAAAGCTTCTTTCGAATATTATGTTTGGTGGAACGACTGGGTATATGCACAGCAAGGTGCCTGAGCTTTCTGAAGCAATAAGGACAATGAAAGAAAATAAGCAAAAAATAGGTCTCAAGCCTCACGAAGAGGTCAAATTACATGACACGATAGATGAATTGACTTTCTACTTTGTTTCAAGGTGTAATGACTTCTGGGCTGCAAGACAGATCTATAAGGAAATGGGATGGGCAGTTGAAGAGGGTGCTTTTTTTGACGCCGAGTGCGATGGGCTGCTTCGAAGTCAGCCTGGAAACACAATGAAAGAAAAAACGCTTAAAAGCCATCCTGCACCAAAAAGGCCTGCCTGGAAGCCCTAAAAGAATACTGGTGCGCGAACGGGGACTCGAACCCCGACACCTTTCGGCATACGCCCCTCAAGCGTACGTGTCTACCAATTCCACCACCCGCGCAAAGGGTATCGAATATGTCTAACCCGATAGACAAACTCTGTCAAGAGCTCCCAAGATAAGATTGTCGTAAAAGATCAGATGCCAAAAGCTCTGAGGCTGGAGCTTCTGCTACAATGGAGCCTGTCTCCAGCACAATGCCTCGATGGGCTATGCGGAGAGCTTGGAGGGCGTTCTGCTCAACAAGGAGTATCGTGACCCCATGCTCAGCATTGAGCTGTTGAATAATACGAAAGATTTTCGCAATCATCTGTGGCGCAAGTCCGAGGCTCGGCTCGTCAAGCAAAAGAATGTCGGGATAGGCCATCAATGCACGGGCCATTGCCAGCATCTGCTGTTCACCTCCAGACAATGTGCCTGCATTTTGAGAGAATCTTTCCTTGAGGCGAGGGAACAGAGCAAGAATCCGTTGCTGATCTTCAGTGAAGAGTCCTTTGCGACGATTACTCCATGTGCCAAGCTCAAGATTATCGGCTACTGTGAGATTAAGAAAAATGCCTCGGCCTTCAGGGACGTGGCTCATGCCAATTCGGGCTATCTGATGCGTTTTTAAGCCTAGGATGGGTTTGCCATCAAATACCACCTTGCCGGCGCTCGGTTGAATGAGTCCTGAGAGTGCTCGTAAAATGCTCGTTTTACCAGCACCGTTTGACCCAATAAGCGTGACAATATGTCCACGTTTGATAGAGAAGCTGACCTGGCGAATAGCACAGATGGCGCCATAATGGATGCTCAGATTTTCAACATCAAGATGGATCATGGCTCACTCCCTAAATATGCTTCGATGACACGAGGGTTCTTTTGAATTTCGTGGGGTGTGCCTTCGGCAATTTTTACTCCATAATCAAGGACTATGATCCTTTCGCAGACATTCATCACAAGATGCATATCATGCTCAATCACGAGTATGGTCATCGCATGCTCTTTTTGTAAGAAGCGGATGAGGTTGATGAGTGTTTCTGTTTCGGCTGGGTTGAGTCCTGCTGCAGGCTCGTCAAGTAGAAGAAGGCGAGCACCTGTTGCCATGGCTCTTGCGATTTCTAGTCTCCGCTGATCTCCATAAGGAAGGTTTTTGGCAAGCATATGTATTCGGGTTTCTAAATGAAAAAGTTCAAGGAGCTTTTTTGCTTGAGCGACCTGCAAGGCTGCATACCGTCGAGATCGAGGAGATCCAAAAATCCATTCGAGTGCGAGGATGTTATTGTTGCCGTCAGATGCAACAAGGATATTGTCTAGTACGGAAAGCTCCCTGAAGAGTCGGATGTTTTGAAAGGTTCTTGCGACATGGAGTTTTCTCGTAATGCAGCTTGGCGATTTTCCAATCAGTGCTTGCCCAAAAACATGGATAGAGCCTGCTGTGGGGCGGTACACGCCTGTGAGCATATTAAAAATCGTTGTCTTACCTGCTCCATTAGGACCAATGAGTCCATAGATTACCTGAGGTGGAATGGTTATTTGAAGATCACGAACAGCACGGAGCCCGCCAAAGGCAATACTTAGATTTTGGATTTCAAGGGCCTTCATGATCGCCCCCGTTTGCGCCATTTGGAGCTCAAAATGCCTTCTGGGGAAAGGAGCATGAGACTAATAAGCATGATGGCATAGATGATCATACGGAAATCTATGCGAGTAATGTCTTGGAGAGGACGGAGGGCTTCTCGCATAAAGGTAAGGAGGAAGGCTGCGATAATCGAGCCTCGGATGTTTCCCATCCCGCCAAGTACGACGATAATGATGATTTCAAAACTCCGGTTAAAGTCGAAAATCTGAGGATTCAGGTATCTCAGGGTGTGAGCAAAAAGTGCACCGGCACAGCCTGCGAAAAAAGCACCTATCACAAATGCCTGGAGCTTAGCATGAGTTGTGTCGACCCCCATGGCCTCAGCTGCCACTTCGTCTTCACGGACTGCAAGGAATGCGCGTCCATAGGGAGATCGTAAAATACGTTCTATAGAAAAAAGAGTAATAACCATGCATCCAAAGACCCATGAAAAATTCGACAAATGCGCGATATTAGGCAGCCCTCTTGCACCTCCAATGACATTGATGTTGAGTAGAACAACACGGATAATTTCTCCAAATCCAAGCGTCACGATGGCAAGGTAATCGCCTCTGAGTCTCAGAGATGGCAGGCCAACGATGAGGCCTGCAAAAGCAGCGACACATCCGGCAGTTAGGATAGCAAGTGGAAAGAGGCCTGTCTGTATAGGCAATGAGAGCGTTATTAAGGCGGCAATATAGCCGCCAATTGACATAAAGCCTGCATGGCCCATAGAAAATTGACCTGTACAACCATTCACAAGATTGAGACTCATAGCGAGGATGGCGTTGATCCCTGCATAAAGTAAGATAGATACAATATAGGAATCAACAGATGGGATAATAAAATACCCAATGAGCCATATCGCGCCGAGCGCCACGATGAGTTTTTTCATACCTTTTCCGTTGCCTTGGTTCCAAGAAGGCCTGTTGGCTTGAAAAGCAGTATCAAAATAAGAAGCCCAAAGGCGAGTGCATCCTTGTAGGTAGGTGCCCAGTACCCAACAAGAAACTCTTCAGCAAGTCCGAGAAGCATGGCTCCTACTACGGCTCCTGTGATATTGCCAATGCCCCCAAGGACGGCAGAAATAAATGCCTTGAGTCCTGGCATGACGCCCATCAACGGCTCTATTTTTGGGTAGGCAAGACCGACGAGAACACCGGCTGCGCCAGCTAAGGCTGAGCCCAGCATAAAGGTGAGTGAGATAACGCGATCGGTAGGGATGCCCATCAGAGCTGCGAGCTCATGATTGAAGCTCACAGCCCGCATTGCGCGCCCCGTGCGTGTTTTCATGATGATTGTTTGAAGGATGATCATAAGCCCGAGCGAGATAACAAAGACAATGATTTGGATCGGGTTTATTGTCAGTTCACCAACATGGATCATGCCTGATGGCCGGTAGAGTTGAGGGAAAAATTTGGCATCAGAGCCGAAGAAGAGCTGGCCCGAGAATTGAAGGAGCAGGGAAACGCCAACAGATGTAATAAGTACATTGATACGAGGGGCATGGCGCAGGGGGCGGTAGGCACAGCGCTCAATAATGTAGCCAGCAAGAGCGCAGCCTGTCATTGCCGCTCCTAGGGCAATCAGGAGGGAGCTGATTCCAGGATTGTCGTCCAAATGGAGCCATTGCGAGGTATAAAATCCGATAAAGGCACCCAGCATGTAGAGGTCTCCGTGGGCGAAGTTGATCAGCTGCAAAACACCAAAGACCATCGTGTAGCCAAGAGCTATAAGAGCATAGATACTGCCAAGCGATAGACCATTGATCACATGCTGAACAAATTCAACCATTCACGTATTCTCCCAAAGAAACATGTGCCTACCATTTTCTTGGTTTAAAAGCACGGTCCAATTTTGCCTTTAAGCATTGACCCTGCTAGGCCTGGTGGTAGTCTTCTTGGTCATGAGTAAGAAAATTCCAATGAGGCTAGCTATCAAGAGTTTTCAGGGGTTTTTGGAGGGTACCGGGCGTTCTGCGAATACGTGTCGCAATTATGTGCTCGATCTTGAGGCTTTCGCTGAGTTCTGCCCAACGATTGACCAGATCACAGACGGCGTCATTGCTCTTTTCCGGGAAGCACTCAAAGCACAAGGTCTTGGTGCTAATACAAGGCGTCGCAAGCTTTTGACACTTTCGCTTTTTTTTAAATATCTTGCGCGGCGCAAAAAGATTGACCTTTTGTTCGCAAGAAAAATGCCAGCGCCACATAAAGTAGAGCGTATCCCAGAGACAGTACCGCTTGCTGATTTTAAAGCGGCAGTTCTCCAATTGCCACAAGGTCCTGTACGTCTCCTTCTTTGGGTGATGATTGAAACGGGCTGTCTTGTTAGTGAGCTGATTAAACTTCATCGTAATGACTGGGCCGTGCCTATTCTTGTGATTGATAAAGGGTGCTCTCGTGAGCGTACCTTGGTGCTTTCAGATAACATGTTGAGTAGTGAGCTTGAGTCCATGCCTCAAGGCAGTCTGTTTCCTGGGCGTACGTCTGTCGGATGTATGTCTGCGCGTGCTGTTGAGCTGGTTCTTGCAGACCTCTCTCCCCAACTTATTGGACATCATGTAACGCCTCGCGTTTTGCGCCATTCTGTTGTGCGTTTTTGGTTTGAGCAAGGGGTGGGTCAGGATGAGATTAAAAGGCGGCTTGGCTTGAAAAGTAACTATGCTTTCAAAGCGTATGGCGCTCTTTTAGATCCAACTTTTAAAGAGCATCCAAGCCCGAAATGACTCAGAGGGGAGCTTGAGTGCAGCGAGGATTGGGTAAAAAAGTATAAAAAGACTGATGCAGAGACCGAGGTAGACTTTTCTTGGCCACGTAGCAAAATCTTTGTTACGAAAGAAGACATAGGCGAGGGCTAGGCTGAGCATCATGCCAGCAGGGTAATAGTAGTAGTAAAACTGAATCCTGCGTGGGATAAAAAACCAGCACCCGTAAAAAAGTACATAAAAGTAGATAATAAAAAAAGCGCTGCGTGCTCTTTGGTGCACTAACGCGCGCAGACAATAGATAAGCGCTAGCATACCACTCCACATGATTAAGGGGTTGCCGATCATCAGAACGCCACGTATCGAATCTTTTCCTTCCTTATCAAAGGAATACCAGATAGGGCGCCTGAGAAGTGGCCAGTCAAGAGGGTAGCTCATGTAGGGGTGATTGCTGATAACACGAAGCTGGCCCCCGTACATGGTGATCTGTGCTTGGATAAGCTCCGAGAGGGATCGTGGTCCACCTGGTGTGAGAAAAAGAGGGATGTAGGTGAGTGCATACACACCAAGAGGCAGAAAGATAAAACAGACCGCAATATCTTGAAAGGTTATCCCTTGCCAGAGTTTTTGACTGTACCAGTCAGTTTGTCTGGGTGTATCAAAAAAAACGCGCCACGATTGAAGTGTGCGGACCAAAAGGATAAGACCTAGGATACCAAGCCATGGAATGATCCCAAACCATTTGCATGCTATTGTGAGCCCAAGCAATATGCCTGTACGTGCCCAGAGGGTTACAGTTGCTGTCTGTGAGGCACCCTCGATTCTCCAGCTATCTGCGAAGAATGCCAGTGCCCAGATCAAAAAGCCAATCATATAGCTATCAAGCATCCCGATTCTGGCTTGCACAAAAAGAAGGTTATTTGAAAGGGTGACCACTGCAACAAAAAGAGCAGCCTTTTTGCTACGGAAGAGATTGAGGGCAAGTGTGTACATGCCAGCAAGGGTAATACCGCCAAAGACAGCACTGAGAAAACGCCATCCAAAGGGTCTGTCGCCAAAAAGCCAGATGCTGACAGCGAGGATCATTTTACCAAGGGGGGGGTGTTCCCAGTTCTGATTTGTTTTCCATGTAAGGATCTGGTTTGCTGAGGGGACATAATGGAATTCATCAAAACTAGCGCCACGCGGAAATTGAATATTGATCAGGAAAAATGCGGTACTGAGAAAAAACAGAATAATGGGGATTTTCAAAGGCGAGTTTTTCAGGTACACCGAATAGAAGACTAGATCGAGTCAACATTTTCGTCAAGAAAGAAGAGTACAATATGCATTCGAATGATCCATGTCCATGCGGGAGCTTGAAGAAATATAAACGTTGCTGTGGAAAAAAACCAACGGATGCTCCCGTTGTTGTTGATCCTCAGTCCATGAAGGATGCGGCGCAAAATATGGATCCTGCGATGATGCAGTCAGTGATGGGTGTGTTGCAAAAGATGCCCAAGGGGCAACAGATTCGGTTTCAACAGCTTTCTCAGAAAATAATGCAGGGGAAAAATGTGACGCGCGAGCTCGCGGATCTTGAGCGGGGCATGGGTGCTGAAGTAAAGGCGCTTCTCGATGTCCTGAAGATGACTCCTCAGTTCCAGTCTGCTTTAGAGCCACAGGCAGAGATGAGTGTTGAGCAAGCTCAGGAGATCGTGCGTCAGGCTGTCGAAACAGGGAAAGTTTCTGAAACGGAAGCCAAAGAGCTGCTTGAAACAAAAGAGACCACACTCTGGAATCGTATTTTTCCAGGAAAGAAAAAGTAATGCAGAACTGGGGGGTGATTCAATTACCAGCGTTGCCGCTCAGTGCTGGTTTTTGTGAGCCGCAGGCATCTGATTTTCTTGAGCATGGTATGCGACTTGTGGAAGAAGCTCGCCTGTGTGCTGGATTTGATGGGCTGTGGATCGAGAACTACAGCGATGCTCCTTTTGGTCCTCTCCATCCTGCGGCTATTGCTGCCTGCTCTATGCTTGTTGCAGCTCTCCGTGAAACCTTTGATCAGCAATTGGGCCTTTGGATCCACGGTGATGAGCATGCGGCTCTCGGTATTGCTTCAGTAACAGGATGCACAGCAATACGTATAAGTGTTCCATCGGCTTCTTTAGTACGCACACGTACACAACTTGGGGCTCGAAGTGTTCAGTTTTTTGCAGATATAGTGACGCGCCCTTGGAGTCGAACAGAACAGGAGCGTCTTGTTGTGACTATTGAAGAGCTCTATTTTCGTTTTCAGGCTGATGCCATCGTTGTACGGGGTCCTGGCTTAGGTCGTGAACCTCATGATGCATCTTTGGAGTGCATCTCTGAAATAGCTCGTCGGTACGGTATTCCAGTTTTTCTTGGCAGTGGGGCACAAAAGGATCGATTGCCCGTCTTTGCTCCGTTAGTAGATGGGGTTTTTTGGGATGGGGCACTTCGTAAAAAAGGAGAGCTTGGTGCTCCTCTTGATCGAGCTCGGGTACGGCGTATACTTAAAACATGAAGACCCTTGGTCAACTTCTTCTCCGGCGGTTATCTCGTAAGCCAAAAGGGCAGACAGACAAAGGGCGAACGCCAGCTTCACAGAAGAAGAAAAAACGGTCTTCTAAAAAAATCCAGCTTTCAGTTCCTAGTCCTCAGGCACAGACGGCGCTTACCCTGGTACCCGCTTTCCGCACACAGCAAGAGCAGTCGTCGCAGACCTTGGTTACAGGCGATCTGATACGGCCGCACGATGATCTCAAGAAATGTATTGAGGCGTTTTTGTGCGATCAGCGCTCTCCGCATACCCGTAAGGCTTATGGGAAGGATCTGAAGCGCTTTGTGCGCTTTCTTCGTATGCGTCAGCACGCCTTTGGGCTCGAACAATTGACGCGCAGTATTGTGATTGCTTACAAAGAGTACCTTTTGGCAGACGGCCTCCAGGATACGAGTGTTGATCGGCATTTGGCGACGCTCAAGAGCTTTTTCTCATGGCTTGTAGATGATGGGATTTTGATGAAAAGTCCGGCTGATGGGGTGCGCTTTCTTAATCCCAAGCGACTTTCGACAACTAACGGATTTACAGATGAAGAGGTAGTTCGTGTGCTGCAAGCACCTAATTTGCACGCACGGTCAGGCGCTATGCACTATGCTATACTTATGGTGCTTTTTTACTGTGGCTTACGGCGCAGCGAGGTGACGCAGCTACGAGTCTCGAGCATTGGCCTTGAAAAGGGCAAGCACCATGTGCTTCGGGTGCGAGGTAAGGGCAACCAGGAGCGGATGCTGGTGCTTTTACCTACTGTATACCATGCGATTTGTTACTATCTGACGCTCTCAAGGCGGACGCCCAAGCCAGATGAGTTTTTGTTTGCACCTATCAGAAATAATCGCACCAAGGTGCTTGCGAAGGGGATAGACCCATCTATGGTATTTTACATTGTTACCAAGTATGCGAAAAAAGCTGGCATCCAAACGCGTGTATCACCCCATTCCTGTCGAGCAACGGCAATATCTAACGCTCGCGATCATCATGTGCCAGATCGCGCGATCCAAGAGTTTGCTGGTTGGGCATCACCTGATATGATTACACATTATGATAAGCGCCGAACCTTGATTGAAAATGCAGCAGCCTGGAGTATCCTCTATGGGAGAAATGAAAGAGATCTTCCAACGATTCGTGAAGAAAGCGACACGCCAGCATGAATGATCTTGTAAGTATCACAGTCCTTGGCTTTTTTTCTGGTCTCCCGCTTGCTCTCTTAAGCGGAACCATGCAGGCTTGGCTTACAGGTGCGCATGTTGATTTGACAACGATTAGCATCTTTTCGCTACTTCATATATTTTATGCCATCAAGTTTTTCTGGGCTCCTGTTGTCGAAACGCATCAAAGACGATGGCAGATCCTGTCACAGCTCACATTGAGTTTTGGTCTTTTTATGCTTGCGAGTATTGGTCCTGAGAGGCGCTGGGCATTTGTGGCAGCAGCATGTCTTGTCGCTTTTGCCAGTGCGACGCAGGATATTGTCATTGATGCTTATAGGTCCTATGTACTAAAACCCCAGGACTACGGAACCGGTTCTGCTTGGGCTCAGGTGGGTTATCGCCTTGGGATGCTTGTGTCAGGCGCAGGGGCTATGATGCTTGCTGAGTATTTTAGTTGGTCGCAGATATATATATTCATGGGCTGTGTGATGCTGGGGGGGGTTCTGGCGACGCTTTGTTCGCGTGAGCCTGAGTCGCGCCGGAGCATTCGGCCACACAGCATGCTTGAGCCATTTTTTGACATCATGAAGCGCAAGCATGCCTTCAGTTTGATGAGCTTCATTCTTCTCTATAAAAGTGACGTTGTTCTCACAGTTGCTCTTATGACGCCGTTTTTTCTTCATCTTGGCTTTGGATCTGCTGAAATTGGTATAGCTGTAAAAGGTTTTGGACTCGCTGCGACACTCCTTGGTGGCCTTGTGGGGGGCATGGGGATGGCGCGTCTTGGTTTACGGCGCGCGCTTGTGCTTTTTGGGATCCTACAGAGCCTCTCTGGGCTGAGTTTTTATTTCCTCGCACTCTATGGCAAAATAACATGGCTTTTTTATTGTACGATTGCTCTTGAGAGTTTTTGTAGTGGTATGGGGAGTGCAACATATGCTGCCTTTTTGCTGTCTATTTGTACTCCAGCCTATGCAGCGACGCAGTTTGCCCTCGTGAGTAGCGGTATGGCTGTGACACGTACTGTCTTAGGTGCCTCCGCTGGATTTTTAGTTACAAAACTCGATTGGCCGTGGTTTTACCTGTTCGCTATGGTGCTTGGATTGCCCGCTTTGGGGCTCCTTATGTATTTGCCATCATGGGAAGCGGCAGCAATCAAGAGGCCATTATAAGGAGATTATGCTTATGAAAAATTTATTGTGGTGCTGGGTTTTTTTACTGCCTGCTTATGGGCATAAGGGTGTTCAGAATGAGCAAGGAGTGCCATCTGGTGAGCCAGGGCAATCTCCTGAGAGGTCAGGATCTTTTGGTGGATCACGGCGGGGGTCTGATAAAGAGTGTCAGTCTCATATAGGGTTTGGTTTTGTGTCATCTGTCATCGTTCTGTCAGATGGTTGGAGTACAGGTGTATTAGGAGATGAGTCATTTGGAGACCATCCGATGACAGTCGCTGAGTTTAGTGGTCATTGGAGCCCTAAGGCATTTATTAAGGTTTATAGTCAGCAAGAGTGTGAGGATTTTTTGAACGATGAGCGTTCGAGGGGCATTCAGAAATTACGTATTCAATTAAAATTCAAAGTCATGTCCGTATTGCCCTTTGGGAATCTTCAAGAACTCATCTGCTTGGACTTGGGTGATAATGATCTGGATGTTTCAGATATGAAGTATTTTGAAGAGATTAATCACACAAATGTGACGCGACTGAAATTTAGATATAACGATTCATTGACGCAGACCTATTTAGATAGTGTGTTTTGAGTACCTCTACCGAGGTAGAGGTACTCAAAACATCACGCTTCGTTTTTTTCTTCTGGCATGAGAGAGCCTAAGTACTTTGGTAGTTCGAGTCCTACATTTTGAGCGACGTCCTGCAGTGGAGGTATTGCTCGAACGAGACCACGAACTGCATTTGACAGAGCGTTTGCGCCATCGGTGCCTTGGCCGCTATCCCAAATAGTGAATTTGTCGATCTTGAGGTGCTTCATCGCTTCTGTTTGAGCGCGAACAAGCTCTGGCATCTGTTCGATCGTCAATAGTGTTGGTAGTTTTTCAGCTGCAACGTGGATAAGGTTTTTGTACCCATTCGCTTTTGCATCCAGCAAAGCTTGGATACCAGTTGCTTCTGCTCGTTTTCGCATCAAAAGACCTTCAGATTCAGCATGTGCAATTTTTAGAATTCTCGCTGACTCTGCATCGGCTTGAGTCTCGACACGGCGTCGCTCTGCATCGGCTTGAATCTGAATACGCTTTGCTTCTACTTCCTGGGTTGCGAGTGTTTCTTTTTCAAGACGCGCAACTTCTTGCTCCTTTTGTGCACGAAGTACTGCTGTATCAGCTTCAGCATTGGCAACTTCACTTTTTTGTTTTGCCTCTGCCTGTCTTACCTGCAGGTTAGCTGTGTATTCTGCAACTTCTGCTTTTGAGCGGTTTTCGCCTTTGACAGCGTCAGCATCAAGAGACGCAAGACTAACACGCTGCATCGCAATTGCTTGTGACTTGCCGACTTCTGTTTGAGCTTTTTGCTCAGCAACGGTCGTTTCTCGTTCACGGTAGGCTTGTGCGACGCCGACCGCGCCGATTTTTTCTTGCACTGCCACTTCAATGTTTGCTCTATTGACAGCTTCGGATGCAGCCTTTTTACCTATGGCAAGAATGTAACCTGCATCATCATTCAGGTCTTTGATATTCACGTTGATCACGTGGAGGCCAATTTTCTGGAGCTCTGTATCTACGTTACTGTTGACGAGATCGACAAGCTTTTCTCGGTGCTGATTGATCTCCTCGATTCTCATGGTTGCGAGTGCTTGGCGGAATTGGCCTAAAATGATCTCAGATGCCTGGAGTTGAACACCTGCTTCACTGAGCCCTAAAAGACGCTCTGCAGCATTCATAAGAACTTCTGGGTCTGTTGATATCCCGATGGTGAAGGTAGACGGGACATGAACGCGGATATTCTCCTTTGAGAGAGCTCCTTTGAGGTCGATATCAAGAGCCATTGGGTCCAAGCTCAGATAACTGTAGTCCTGAAGGATAGGGATGATGATGGCGCCGCCACCATGAATACATTTTGCTGTTCTGTTTCCACCAATGTTCCCGAAAACAACAAGCACCCTGTTCGAGGGGCACCGCTTATAGCAGGATACAACGAAGAGAAAGATCGCAGCGAAGAAACCACCAAATACTATTAATAATGTCATAAGATCTCCTTTGTCGGGAGGGTTATTAGCATGGAGTCAGTACGTATGCAAGAAAATTCTTCATTATTGTGCCATGCTGACAGCTTCCATGGATGATGTGGTAATTGGGCCGATAAAGCATTGGGGTCTTTTGAGGGACTTCTTTGTCGTTGTTGGATATCGATTTTAACATCAGAGAAGTTGGCGTCTCCTTGCATTATGTAATTCATCTGCTCGACCATGTTGCTTCAATACATGCTGACGTTTGATCTTAGGAGTCGATGGTGTAATAAATTGTGTAGTTTTTTACATCTTCCCTCTGTCCAAGAAACATCGTCATGAGGCAAAAGAGAAGTTTCAGGCTGTACTTTAAAAAATAATCGCAAGGATATTCGTGAATCATCCATCAGTCTCTTGCGAGAGTTTTTTCGATGCACGGGGGGTATGACATAAAGCATTAGTGAGAGAATCAGATTCATAAATGGGTCTCTTTGGTCGCATGAGTAGAGATGTGGAGGGTTTTGTAAAACTTAAACTCAACTGAAAAAGGGACGCACTTATGTGTTCGGGTTGTTGGGTTTCATTGAACTCAACTATAGACAAAGTGCCTTTGGCAGGGTAAGATCGCGCCCATGTATATGGGTTGGTATTTCTTAAGTGTTGTTTGTTTTTTTTCGTCCATTCCAAAATGGAGCCTTGGGTCGGGTGTCTCTGAAAAGGTGTCTTTAGATGAAGAAAAAAAAATTTCCCTTGAGCCTCGCGAAATATTGACCCAAGTGCTTACGTTTCGTCGTTGTGATGAATTTTACATCGACTCTTTATATGGCATAATGCGTCATTACAGTAAGCTGGAAGAAGAGCTTCCGTTGGATAAGGGCCTTCGCGTTGCGTTTTTTTCAAAACATTTTCGACAAAGAAGTTTTCGTGGAGATAGTACTCGTCTTGCAGCCCTTCGTGCAATCAATAGTGACCTTGCTCTTTTAAAAGAGGTTCTTTTTAAGAAGAAGAGTGCATTAGACCTTCAGGAGGCGTACTATTCTTTTGAAGATATAATGAATGATTTAAAAAAAACAGATTCAGAAATTAACGCTTCTTGGAACAAAGATCATCCTCTTTATATTTATTCTAACTATAATTTACTAAAAAGTCTTATTAGTTCATTCAAAAAAGAATATAAAGAAAATCTTCTTTACGACGACATTAAAATTCATGATAATTGCAAATGCGACGACTGCACCAAAATGCTTAAATTTTATATTGTACAATTAAAAACGGATGTTCGTAATTATTTGTTAGCATCTTTGCATGCAAAAATTAAACCTCTTGAAGCCCTTCTAAATACTTCTGATTCCGATCGATTTTCAAATACAGCATTCTTTAAGGAAAATGCTCCCTGTTTCGAATTTCTTGATTCTATGCCAAGAGCGTTGACTCGGCCACTTGAACCAGCGCTCATTTTAAAACCGCCAGTCGTCGTGCATAGGCGTGAAGCGCAAAGCGTTCCAGACAGCGTGCCCCCTGCTATAGAAAACTCCGATAAGCAGGACAGAAGTGGTGAACAGTGTTCATTAGAGGATGATTTTTTTGAAGTTGATGAGTTGGCGTTTGAGGAAGGGCAGTCCTCAGAATCTGAGGATGATATTTATAGTGTAAAAAAAGATCCTCAGTCAAAAGTAAAAAAGAAGCATAAACCATCTAGAAGGAAGGCAGCAGTAAGAGACTCTCAAAGAGTTAACGCGGATCGACGAGTGAGGGCTGGGTCGCAAAAAGATGTCGAGGCGTATCAGAGTATAGCAGAATCTAGTCAGTCTCATTATGAACTTGTGTCGCCGTCGATTTTTCTTCCGGCACGTAGTATTGAGGTATTGAAGCATCTTGAAGTCAAGCCTTACTTGAGGCATGTTTTGATTAGTGACTATCTTAAGCTTCTTGATGACTTCATTCGATTTAATCTTGTTTGTAATAAAGGACGATTAATTCAATCGTATTTTCAATGTAAAGCGCGGCTAGGGTCAGAATATTCTGACATACTACATCTTAATGGCGGTGAAGGTGAGTCAATTCGTATTGTCGGGACTCATGGGGTAGCAACGCAGCTCGTATTCCATTATCCTCACAGGGATTCAAAAGACGATATCCCTAAAGAGTACTTGCATTTTTTTATTCGACCATTCAAAGAGCTTGGTGTTCAGTCTGACGCTATTACCGTTATTGATGATCGATAAAAATAGGTTAGAATTTTGTTCAAGAAAAGAATAAATATGATTCAAGAATTAGACGTTTTAGCTAAAGATATTAAGAAGATACGAATTTGGGATGCGCTTGTTTGGATTTTTGTTATTTTGCCAGTTATTACTGGAGGTGTATGGTACTATTCTTCAAAACTCAAAATTGAGCTTGTTGATCCCGAAGTTACCGTTATCATTTTGGTTTTTGTGGCTTTTATATGGAAAGTTCCTTTGCAAAAGAGTTGGATATTTTTAATTCTGAAGAAGATGGGATTCTGCTGGAAAAAAAACATTAATAAAATGCCTGGGCTATTGTGGGCAGCAACAGCCGGTGTGAGTATTGTTCTTGGTTTTGCCTCTTTGAGGCGGCATTGGGCAATACATAGCTCGGCTTTTGACCTTGGTATTTTTACCAACACAATCTGGAATTTGACTCATGGCGGAGGTTATATAAGCTCACTGAAAGGTGGTCTTAATCTTTTTACTGACCATCAGTCTCCTTTGTTTTGGTTATTGGTACCATTTTTTACGCTGCTACCAAGACCAGAGACATTGCTCGTTTTGCAGGCAATAGGATTGGCAGTAGGTGGTCCAGCAACTTATTGGTTAGGGAGGCAGTACGGCCTCGGTCAACGTAGTGCCATACTACCTCTTTTGTATTGGGGTTACCTTCCTATGCGCGATGCAAATCTCTTTGATTTTCATCCAGAGGTATTCATGCTGCCTCTGTTTCTTTGGGCCATTGTTGTGGCGCATAAAAAAAGCTTTTGGTCGGTACCTTTGTTTCTTGCAGCGCTTGGTGCAAAAGAATCTGCTCCCGCTGTTGCTTGTGGTATTGGGCTCGCTTGGATGTTTGGTGCAGCGCCTCGCGGTATGAAAAAAATGGGCGTTATGCTTTGCATTTTTTCAATGGTGCTGTTTGTTTTTGATACACAATGGGTGCCTCGCCACTTTGGTGCGCAGGACTATGCATACATGTCTCATTACAGTGATCTTGGTCATAATGTCTTTGAAATCATTTTGTCTCCTTTTATCTACCCAAAGTTATTTATAGATAGATTTTTTGGTCTTGCACAGTTCAGGTTCTTCTTCGGCACATTAGCTCCCCTCGGGTTGTTGCCTCTTCTGGGTTGGCCTGCATTTTTAGCTGCTATCCCTGGATACTGTATAATGTTTTTGAGTCACTCGAAGTTAGTTTTTGGTTTTCATTATGGCATTGAATGCTCGGTAGGTCTTTTTTGGGCACTGGCCCCCGCCCTGAAACGTTGGTTCTCTCTTCCGTGGATTATCTTTTGGTTCTTTGCTTTTATTGGGCGTAGCGAAATGTATGCTATAAGGTACCATACTCCGGATACGCATGCTGTATGGTTTCGTCAAGTATTTCTTCCATGTGTTGATCCTCAGCTTTCAATTGTTGCAAGCGATGCTTTGGTTCCACATCTTTCAACTCGTCATTGGATAGGGGTCTTGCCGCATTTTGAGATCCCAGGCTCATGGGCGGCATGTGTTATTGTTGATACAGCATTTGCTAACTGGCCACTCGGCATTGAAAATGTCAAGAAATTACAATTCGAAGGATATACAAGAGAATACTCTTGTGGTTCTTTGACTGTGCTTCATCGTGATGCGTCGTGTTTGCGTTGCCAACCTCAGTGTGATGATGGTTCGTGATCAGGAAGGCTTTTTATGACTGAACCCATTCGATGCGCTTGGTGTCTCTCTGATCCTCTGTATATTCAGTACCATGATGAGCAGTGGGGTGTCCCGGTCCATGAAGACAGGAAGCTCTTTGAGTTTCTCGTCTTAGAAGGAGCGCAGGCTGGACTGAGTTGGCTCACTGTTTTGAAAAAACGTCAAGGTTACAAAAAAGCATTTCTTGATTTTAATGTACATGCTCTAGCGAAACTTGGCGAAAATGATATCCAAGAACTGCTTTTGAATGACGGCATTATCCGTCATCAAGGTAAAATAAGGTCTGTGATAAAAAACGCTCAAGCTTTTATCAAAGTGCAAGAAGAGTATGGTTCCTTTGATGTCTATAGCTGGAGGTTCGTTGGTGGCAAGCCGATTGTTCATTCCTTGCGAAGGCTTGAGGATATGCCCAGTGTGAGTAAAGAATCTGAAGCCTTCAGTAGAGACCTTAAACGACGAGGGTTCGTTTTTGTTGGACCAACTATTATGTATGCCTATATGCAAGCTGTTGGCATGGTGAACGATCATCTAGTTTCATGCATGAGATTTCGAACATCTTTCGAAAAGTAAAATTTATAGCAAATATTGGCTTGTTGCGTTTGCCATTTGAAGACAGGCTCCATCAAGGTGTTATGTCGGCTTCGGCGCGGTCTATAGTAGTTGTGGGATGGGCCTGCTGTGAGTGCGTGGTAGCTCCATACACAGCAACCATGCCTATTGATCGTAAAACGTCTTAAGTCCCCGTCTGGAGTTCTGAGGCTAACTTGTTAAAAAAGGAAGACAAAATTCGAAAGATATGAACTTTTTGAGTATTTTTGTTCAAAATCGCGACGACAAAGAATTTTTACGAGTTAACTCGACGAGTCATTCCTGAATGTGACCCTCCCAGAGCGAATGACGCACTCTCATAGAGAATCGCTGCTAAAAAAGCGATCTCATTGCTCATAAACATTTTTTGTGGTAGAGCTCCTCGCATGAAGCATCTGAAGGGGAGGGGGGAAGTTTTTTGTTTATGAATGTTTCGTGAAAAAAGGAGTCTGCTGGTTTGAGATGCTTTTTGAAAGGCAAAATATGCAGCTACTTAAAGGTCTTGTTCTGTGGAGTTGTATTGGTAATTATGCATTCGCCGTTTGTGAACACGAGAGAAGTGAGTACAAGGAATTTTATGATCTCCATGAGAAATTGTGCGCTGCATCTCAGGTTTGTAATATAGCAGGGAACGCGCTGGGAATTGGCTTTGCGATTCCCACATTCGGTCTGAGTTTTGTCCTTGGGGGTTTGGTGGGAGGCGTCCCTGGGTTAGCAGTTCACAATGCGCGCCGGATCAGAGATGAAAAAAAAGTAAATCTTGATCGTTGTGAAGCCCTTGCTGAGCAGGAGCGACAAGCGCGTCAGAATCAATTACAGCTTGATCTAGCTGCACAACAGCAGAGAGAAGTGCGGGTAGATACTGTGCAAAAAAAATACGATCAGCAAATGATTCAAGCCGGAACTCAGTACCGAGATGCAGTTCAGCCTCTGATTCAGGGAATGGTAGATGAGGGCATCGATACAACATTGCCTGAAGCGATTGAGGTTATTGCAGGGGCGAAAAATGATCTCACGACTGCCCTTAATCGTCAATTAGAGGAAATCAATAGTCATCGTCGTAGCGAGTTAGACCAGGCATCATTATGAGTTTTGCAAAAGGTCTTATGCTTGCTCTCGTGGTGGCTCATGGCACCTGTGCTGCTGGAAATGAGGACCGTCCGCCTGTTGGGTGGTTGGAGGCGAGCATAGGTGGGCCATCAGCGCCCTCTGCTTCTTTTCAGAGTTTGGGTAATAGTGACATTAGTGCACTCTTTGGCGTCGGGCCGGATATAGCCGGCCCGCTCTTGCGTCATAGCCAAAACGCTGTTGCACGTGCAGAGAATAGTGAGCGGCAGATTCAACAGAGCATTGATGAGAGCGCTCGGCGTACAGAAGACAGGGGGCGTAGCGTAGCTGCACTGACTGATGAGATGCAAGGTCTCATCAGTCAATCAGTTGAGGATATGTTGCAAGCAAGAAGACTGAACCGGGCAGTGGTTGATTTGAGTCAGGCGCCTTTTGTTGCAGAAGCAGATCTGCCTTACCAATTCCATTCGCCAGCCGGAGAATTTCATGAAGAAGTAGTTCAGCTTTATAGGGATTTTTATCAGATTGAGCCTCGATTTGGTAAGCAACAAAAAGCAAAAGAGATAGGGCTGATAGCAGTTGAAGAGGCTGATCATGAATTTTTTCTAGGTGACAGAGCAAGTGCTGAGGCTTTTAAGGAGCTCAGCATAGGTTTGCTCGATGTGGCGGTTGGACTTGATCCTGTGACTGGGTTTGGCCGATCTGCCTATGAGCTTTTGTATGGAATAAATTTGATCACAGGTGCAAAGCTTGGTACCCTTGAGCGCAGTCTCGCATTTGTAGGGGTTGCGACAGCGGGTGGTTCGAAATCCATCACCCAGACCAGTAAGGTCATGTGGCGCATTTTTGAGCGCACAGGTCACCTTCTGCAAGATCGTCATGCAGTCCAGATAGCGATACAAGCAGGAGAGCGTCTCGTTGAGCGTGCGGGTCACTTGCTTGGCGCATGGCGAAGAAATTACAAGATAACGGCCATAGAGGATGCGGTTGCGGGGAATGCATTATTTCCTCACTCTCCGCCACCATTTCAGCCTGATACGCAGGTTGTGTTTTTCGAAACAGTGAAAGACAAGGTAGCAGCTGTCATGGGCACCGCTGCTGATGGAACCACAGGTACTTTTGCGCTGGACATTTTAACAGCAGGAAGAGTTGCGGTTGGTCCAGTAGCTGACGCCGGGTCTGCGGCTGATTATGTATTCCATAAAACTGAGGAACCTTTGACTATTGATGCTACTGCTGCATTTCAGCCTGATACTGGTGTTGGCACCTTGGGTCAGCCTGCGTTGGACCAGAAAGCGAAGGAGCTTCAGCAGGACCCTGGGTATCAGGCTTCTGGTGCTGGTATAGGCATGGGTACGACAGGAGATGCTCCGGTTGGTTCAGCGGCGGACGTCGGTTCTACTGCTGGACACGTGCTTCGTAAAGTGCCGGAACCAGTAGCTACGGATTCTGCTGGGCAGGCGGATGCAGTTAAGCCAACCTTTGAGCCTAACCCGAAGCACGGAGCAGGTCAGAAAGGCAGAGCAAACCCTGCACCTACTAATCCGCAAGAGACACTTGATAACTCAGTGAGAGTATCCGAAAATTCCTCGAGAAAAGTTGGGGCCGATAAGGCTACTGGGGAGTTTGACGTTTTTGATGAGCACGCGGCTGGGAAGTTCCACGGACATTCTAGGGTCTGGGAAGAGTTAACGGAAGCGATGAAGTCAGCGTTAATAAAAGAAAAAATCACTAACCATAAAGGCAAGATTCTATGAGTAACCAGTATGAAAAGCCTGGCGTCCTTTCCAAAGAAGAGACTCTCAGTATCCTGAATGGTAATAATACAGTGGAACAAAAGGTACATGCTCTTGTTGGATCAGTTAATGCCATTGAGGACCATGCGTGGTTGCAAGAGCTATGTTTGAGCTATGTAAACCACAAAGATAAGTGGATAGCAGGAGCAGCGATAAACGGATTGGGAGACATAGCTAGGATCTTTGGTCAGCTTGACTTGAAGCTAGTGTTGGACAAGCTTAATACCACTAAGTCAGAACGAAAAGACCTAGCAGGTAAGATCGAAGATGCCATAGATGATATTAAAACTTTCGTAAAGTAGGTATGCTCTATGGGTTTTGATTTTTGGTTCAGTCCTTGTAAGGTCTAACTTTCTCCGTATGTTCCGCAGTAAAATGCCCGTATGAGAGCATGAGGACGTTCTCGTTTTTGGCGTGCTTTGCACGAACCCATGCATCAGCGAACGTACATCCTCTTGCCAGTGTCGCTGGCCACTGGAGATGGCAAGCAAGCTAAGACTGGTCGTCAATGACATATGTCGCAGTCCAGATTTACCTGGAAGCGTGATGGAAGTCCAAGTGACAGAGTCTTCTCGAATATTCGACTTCGAAAGACCACACCTCATGGCTTTGGATTCGCGCCTCTGCTGCAAGCCGTCCAGGTTCAAGCGGTGAGCGCACTCTAGGCTTTTTTTAAGCCTTGGATTTTTACATAACGCAAAATCGTTATGTAGGAAGGTAGAGTTCCATAACTCGGATTATTTTAAGGGAGCATGTCCCATTTTTAGTTGATGCTAAGTTTTATAGTAGCTCCCACATCCATATTCATGCGGCCAAAGAGACCCATTCCTGATTCTGTCTTTCTCTCTCCAGCTCGATATTTTCGATCACCTCTTTGATTTGTCGGA
>CAIUGE010000019.1 GCA_903898645.1 Oligoflexia bacterium
CAGAAATTGCTTCTATTGCACGTAATCGAATGTTGTAATCACTATGCTTGTTGCTCATGACAGGAGTCTATACTATTACTTTTGGCGTTGCAATACTTATGAAGTTACCTATATGTGTGGAGCTTTTTCATACATGAAACTCTCATATATATATATTAATAGCAATCGACAACAACTACTTCACTCGATGCTCAAAAGAGGGAATCGCGCTGAGAAGCGCCTGGGTATAAGCATGCCGTGGATGCAAGAAGATCTCTTCTGCAGGCCCCAGCTCAATGAGACGCCCCTGGTAGAGGACCCCCACACTATGCGCAATATACTGCACCAATTTCAAATCATGAGAAATAAAAATGTAGCTCAGACCAAAATCACGCTGTAGATCAAGGAGGAGATTCATAATCTGAGCCTGAATGGAAACGTCAAGGGCCGCCATAGGCTCATCACAGATCAAAAGCTCGGGCTCAAGCGCTAGGGCACGAGCTATGCAAATACGCTGCCGTTGCCCCCCTGAAAATTCATGCGGATAGCGTGCGAGCGCTTGACGAGGCAGCCCACAACGATCAAGGAGTGCAATAAGATGTGCTTGATCATGCTTAATTTTATGGATCACGAACGGCTCACGTAAAATAGTTTCAATAGTAAGCCGAGGATTAAGTGCAGCATAGGGATCTTGGAAAATAATCTGCATATGACGACGCATGGAGCGCAGCTGTTGATCATCAAGCTGCAGAATATCCTTGTCTCGAAAAAAGATTTGCCCTGATGAGGCTGGTGTCAAACGCATAAGACAGCGACCCAATGTTGTTTTACCTGAACCAGATTCGCCCACAATAGCAAGCGTTTTACCTGCATCAAGTGTTAGATCAATCGGGTACAGCGCCTGCATGGCACCAAAAGATTTCGATAAGCCTTTAACTCTCAGCATAACTCTCCCACTCGAACACAGCGAACACCATTGACGAGCGGTATGGGCTTTTCGCAAACTCCTGACTGAAAAAAAGAACATCTTTCGGCAAAGCGACACCCAGCAGGAAGCTCAGCCATATCAGGCACCTTGCCTGGCAGCGCCTGCAGTCTTCTTCCTTGACCAAGATACACCCCAGGCACAAATTCAGGCATACTTCCCATAAGGGCTCGTGAGTAGGGATGAGAAGGTGTCGCAAAAAAAGTATCCCTTGTGGCTTCTTCAACAATCTGCCCTGCATACATGACCAGAACGCGATCTGCAATCTGCGCCACAACACCGAGGTCATGCGTGATGAATAAAATCCCCATCCCTGTTTTCCGCTTTAAATCGGCAAACAGTTCGAGAATCTGAGCCTGGACTGTTGTATCAAGCGCTGTTGTTGGCTCATCTGCAATCACAAAATCCGGACTACATGCCAAAGCCGCTGCAATCATAACACGCTGACGTTGCCCGCCAGAAAGCTCATGGGGATAGGACTTGAGACATCGTTCTGGCAATCCGACAAGATGCGCTAGTTCTGCAACGCGTGCCTGCACTTGCGTCCGAGTCAATTGCATATGGACAATAAGGCTCTCCCCAATCTGTGTGTCCACCCGCATCACAGGATTCAGCGCTGTCATAGGTTCCTGAAAAACCATGGTAACGTTCTTCCCCAGAACGCCAGAAATATCAATACTGCCTTGCATGCTGAGTGCTGATCCTAAAAGACGCATAATAGCCTTGGCCGTTAAACTCTTCCCACAGCCAGACTCGCCGACAAGACACACGGTCTCACCACGCGCTATAGAAAAACTCACATCGCTTACCAGACAGATATCACGTGCCATAATTGATAGGTGCTGCAGCTTCATGTCTTTTTTTCACTCAGGCTTGACAGGTTCAGGACGATACCAAAAAGCGCGATGGTTGCAGCGAGAAATTGCCACCAAACGCCTCGGAGGAGCTCATTTTTTGCATCATCGATCATAATACCCCAACTCGGATAGCCTTGGACCCCAAGACCTAAGAAAGAAAGAACTACTTCTTGTTTAATAGCAGAAATACATGCTGTGATAAAGAAAACTGCCAGCATAGGAAAGGCGCCAGGAAGGATATGGACACACAGTAGCCGTAAACGCGATGCGCCAAGCGATTGCGCAGCAAGGACGTACTCATGTACTTTCTGCTGGAGCACATAGGTACGAACCATCCGCGCTAATGACACCCAGGATGTGACAGAAAGGGCAATAATCATAGCAAAAAGACCTCTTTGCAATAGAAAGGAAATCGCTACTAACAGCATGATATGGGGGATAGAAGAAAGTACTGTCATACACCAAAGAATACTTGCATCAAGCAGACCTCCAAAAAAGCCTGCAATCGCTCCCAAGAGTGTCCCTATGAAAATACTCACCATCGCTGTCACAAACCCAACGAAAAGCGCAACCTCGGTCCCTTTGATCACTTTAAATAGCACGCTTCGTCCAAATATATCTGTACCACAAAGCCCCGCAATACTCTCCAGCGATGGAGGTGCATAGAGGGGGCCAATGCGCGTATCCCAATTGCCTGCAATACATCCGCTCCAGGATGCTACGCCAATGCCAACGTACGCAAGCAACCAGCAGTACTTCATAACGAACTCCTTGTTCGAGGATCACAGACAAAAATAGCAACGTCAGCTATTTCATTACAAAGGATTGTGAGGATTGCAACAAAAAGAGTCATTGCCCGAATCACAGGAAAATCACTGCTATTAATTGCATCAACCATCAGTAAGCCAAGCCCAGGAATAGCAAAAAAACTCTCCAGTAAGAAAACACCTAGAAAAAGTGATGGCAGCTCAGACAGTGCATAAACAAGTAAGGGAGCAAGAGCATTAGGTAGAATATGTCTAAAAAAAACACGCATATGTGAAAGCCCCCGCGCATAGGCCACAAGAACGTACTCCTGCTTCATCTCCTGCAGGAGCAAAGATCGCATGACTTGCACTTGAAACCCCACACTGACAAGCACATAAATAATAAGAGGCAAGGTAATACACCAAACTTTATGCAAGATAGATCCATAGAACCCTGAGACAGGAAAGATCCCAAGGCGGTACGCAAATATGTACTGCCCCAAAAGGATATAGACAAGTGCAGGCACACTGATGCCAAGAGAGCTTAAAAACCTCAGTACCCGGTCAAACTGCTGCCAACGCAAACAGGCAAATGCAACAGCAAGACTCACAAGAAAAGAAATAAAGAATGCAGGGAGCCCCAAAAATACTGTTGGGTACAGTGCATCCAGGAACATACCTGCAATCGGCTGGTGCGTTGCAAAACTACTCCCTAAATGACCATGAACGAGATCTGCTAAAAAATGAAAAAATTGAATATGCAATGGCTGATCAAATCCATACTGGTGCCGAAGCATTGTAATTTGCGCTGCACTTGCATGCGTCCCAAGCATCTGAATGACAGGATCACCACCAATTTTCGAAAACAGAAAGAAAATACTGCAGGCAACGGAAAACAAAATAAAACTATCCAGCAATAGTCGTCTCCCAACACGCACCCTTACCTCCTTCTATAGTATTTAACGACACTATGATCAAACGGAGATGCCAAAACTCCATCAACATCAGGCTGCAGGAGCATATAATTGACATGATGCACACCAACCAGCCACGGCAAATCTTCATTCAGAAGAGCAACCATAGAATCAATAATAGCAGCTCTTTTCTTCGCCTGCTTTTGACCATGCCCGCAATGCTCAAGCTCATCATAGAGCGCATCGTAAGCAGGATTCTTATAATTGGCATCATTTGTACCAGGCGATCCATTTTTACTCAAAAAAAGCTGAAGCATGCTCTCTGCATAGGGATAATCAGCAGCCCAACCTATTTGCCAGATCTGCGACCTTTTATTACGAATGGCGTCTAAAAATTGAGGCCAGGCATAGCTCTTTACTTGTACATTGACACCAATTTTTCTCATAGATTTTTGAAAATACTCGGCTTCTAAGCGCCCCGCACTCCCAGCTTTTGTTAAAAATTCAATTGGAGGAAGGCCAACTCCATGTGGATAGCCTGCCTGCACAAGCAATGCCTCGGCACGCTTAAGATCATGCTCACCATAAGGGTGCCGCAAAGATGGATTGTAATCAGCCATGCCCGGCGGGATAGGCCCCTGAGCTAAAACTCCACGACTGGAAAAAAATATTTCATGAAATTCTTTGCGATCAAAAGCAAGTGCCATTGCTTGCCTTAAAAATTTATTTGACCCAATCACAGGATCATCCATATTAAAGCTTATATGCGTGACATCAAATTCCTGAAGCTTCAGAAGCCTATAACGCGCAAAAGCAGGCATCAGAGTATCGTCAGGTGCAATGACGGTCGGGAAAATATCTTTTGGAACCTGGCATATATCAAGCTTACCTGCCAAAAAATTTAACCAAATAGGCTGCTCCTCAGTTGAAATCATCACTGAAACGGCATCTGTGCGTGGCAACGCAGGGTCTGCCCAAAAATCAGAACGCTTCTGCCACAAAAGTGAAGAACCAGGATGGTACGATGCAAGCCGGAAAGGCCCTGATCCAACAGCATGAGTCGGGAATGTATCAGCGTATTTTTCAACCGCCTCTCGGGGCACAATAGCCGATGGCTGCATTGCTAAGGATGCAAGAAATTGCACCATAGACACCTGTTTAAGATGAACTTTAAGAGTCAGTGCGTTCACGATCTGAAATCCAGGCACATCTTTCCTTTTGCCCTGACGCCAATCATCTAGCCCCTCGATCATGCCTTCAAAAACCCACCAATTCCCACTTGCTACCATAGGATCCGCTAATCGCATCCAAGAATAGACAATATCATGGACGGTCATTTCTCTCGCCTGGCCACCTGGAAAACAAGGATCTGCCTGGAAGAAAATGCCCTTTTTGAGCTTCAGCGTTACTGTCTTCCCGTGGAACTCAGGCATCACTTGGAGTAAAGAGGGCACAAGGACCGGCGTAGATGCCCCATAACGATAGGACAACAATGTCTCATAACTGTAGGCCGACTGAGCGCTTGCATACATATCACCTGCATGGACAGGATCAAGACCCTTGAGCCCCGCACGCAGCGCAAGTCTCAAACCTGGCGGCGTAGGCTCTATCTGACAAGCGCACAAAAGGAGACTAAGCAAACACCTCATGGATCAGCCCGCCACGCAACATCGATAGAACCCTCAGGTGATTCTATTAGAGTATGCCCATCTGAAAAATGCACATCCATCACCTTTTTCTGATCCGTCTCAAAAACTGTGTGATCTACAAAGATACGCATAATAGTTCGCGGCTCAATCAGCACAATAAGAGCATCTCCTTCTTTCCGTGTATAACCGCCTTGCATCATACATGGCACTTTGCCAACAATAAGCGAAGCAAGCCAACGCGCAGGGATCCCATGCCACTGCTTCTCTTCTCCATTGATCTGCAGTACCCCACCATGGACCTCAAGATGCCATACATGACCTAAAAGACCGCGGATCTGCATATCAACATTCTGTGATTCGATACGAACGACTGCGTCAAATTGCTGTGTTAAAAAAGACAAAAGATGATCCTGCTTGGTCCGAACGCGTAACTTTGCGCGACCCGAGATAACGCGCGGCATCTCGCACATGATCTCTTGACGCACAGGAGTACTGGTACATGCGATAAAAAAAATGAGCCACTTCACCTAGAGACTATGCCCTACTTCTCTCTCTTTTTCAGTCCAACAAGGGCATTTATTTTTTATTGCACCGCGTTTTTTCCTCATATCTTCAACCAGCTTTAAGACGCTACCGATCGTCTCTCTTTTTAGACACCAGAAGATTACTTATCGCTTCATCATGTCCTGCAAGATATACCAAAAAAACTAGAATTTCATCCGTAATGCCTTCGTTATCCAGCAAAACCTTGACGTCAAACACGCCTCTGGGATGCTGCTGATCGAGTGCCGCACAAAGCTCCCCTCCATAAAGCCCCCCCCTACTGACGCAGTCGTTTTTTGCAGAAATACGTATCCGCGCAGGAAACGCTTAGACTCAATGATAATTTAAATTTCACGATGAGTCACATAAAGCTTTGATACAAATTTGGTATTTTTGATCAGACCTTCTTGAACAGTGAGCTTTGGATTTTCTCATTCTATCTGAAATTCGCTTGAACGATTCTTCTATATAACCGTTCCTCCTTGAAGAGAGATGCCTCAAAAAATACCTCATGAATCATAGACCATATCCTTCTCCATTTACCCCATAATGGGAGGTGGAATCTCGCATCATTGGAACTGAAATATTATATTTTGAATCTAAAACCCCACCTTCACTAATTATTTTTTTCTCTACCAAAATCAAGGCTAGTTACTCAGATCAGCACAATGAAGACAAAGCCTTTCTACTTTTATCGACTGGCATTGTTCAAGCAAATTTCGCAAGAGCCCAGGACGAAGCGTCCGCAACCCTTCAAAAAGGTAATTGGCTTCTTGGTAAAGAACCGAGTTGATACCAAATAAAGCAACTCAAGGATACTCAATAATGATAAAAATTTCTCTCTCACTCCCTGGCATCAACCTAATAGTGCGCCACTACCATATTTAATGGCTATAGAACACAGATCCCGACCCCAAGGAAGAGAAATTTTTCTCTTCCCGTCTTTTTCTTTGATAGATTGGAGATTATGGACGGAGGATTAGGAGG
>CAIUGE010000020.1 GCA_903898645.1 Oligoflexia bacterium
AGCCTCCTAATCCTCCGTCCATAATCTCCAATCTATCAAAGAAAAAGACGGGAAGAGAAAAATTTCTCTTCCTTGGGGTCGGGATCTGTGTTCTATAGCCATTAAATATGGTAGTGGCGCACTATTAGGTTGATGCCAGGCACAATGACTTTGCATATACTAAACAGACTCAAAGTACGCATAATGTTTCCTTTTGAGATCAAGGTAAAACATATATATGATATCTATAGAGGTTAAAAAAATGCTCAATAGAATAAAACTCCCCACGCAAGCGTTTACAGTATAGCGCTATGCGCTATTTCTTTTGTAGCAGGTAGTACACCTACGTGCGTTTACTGCCAGGGGACCAATTTCTTGCATCCGACCTTCCAGCAACCAGAGCTGCATCAGAACCATGACGTCAAGCAAGAGCGTCAACAATACACTCCTACCGCCCGTCATTATACCCCACTCGATGATTGGCGGCGAAGGAAACGATACAAATGGCACTTTTCACTGCAGGACGAGACGGCAACACTACTGGAAGCTCTGACAGCCCCTCGTACTCACCTAGACACCTACTGCTTGCTTTAAAAGATCTTCTCTCCGGCATTTATCAGCTTGCAGGATCAGGTACGGTTTGTTAGTCCTGAACGCTATGACATCCCTTGATGATATGCAGGATCTCGTCTCTCTTTGTAAACGTCGAGGCTTCGTATTCCCATCAAGCGAGATCTATGGCGGTATCAATGCTTGCTGGGACTACGGCCCACTAGGCGTGCAACTCAAGCGTACCATTAAGGACCGCTGGTGGAATGCCATGACATCCCGAAAGGACATTGAGGGACTTGATGCCGCTATCCTCATGCACCCCCGCACCTGGGAAGCGTCGGGGCACGTCAGTGGCTTTGTAGACCCCTTAGTGGACTGTAAGAAATGCCACGCTCGGTTCCGAGCCGATCATTTGGAGCCGGCATTTTTAGCGATCCATCAATGTCCTACTTGCCGCGGCGAATTGACAGATCCTCGTCAATTTAACCTCATGTTTAAGACTTTTATGGGTCCTCTGGAAGATTCAGCATCCCAGATTTACCTGAGACCTGAAACAGCCCAGGGTATCTACGTTAACTTTCTGAATGTTGCACAATCCATGCGGCAGCGGATTCCTTTCGGCATAGCACAAATTGGTAAAGCTTTTCGTAATGAAATCACGCCTGGCAATTTCATCTTCCGGACACGCGAATTTGAACAGATGGAGATGCAATTTTTCGTCAAACCTGGTGATGATAGTGAGTGGTTTGATCGTTGGAAAGAATCGCGCCTACAATGGCAGCTCGCGTTAGGAATTCGCCCTGAACGCCTTAGGGTGGAGCCTCATAGCGCGGCTGAGCTCGCTCATTATGCACGAGCAGCAGTTGACATCCAGTATCAATTTCCTTTTGGCTGGCAAGAACTTGAAGGTATTCATAATCGCGGTGATTTTGATCTCACCCGCCACCAAACATGGAGTGGCAAGAAAATGGAATGGGTCACTGAAACAGAGCGATTCCTTCCTTATATTATAGAAACATCGGCAGGCTGTGACCGCACCTTATTGGTTGTTTTAGCTGACGCCTACCGCATGGACGACGAACGAGCTCTTTTAGCACTCCATCCAGATCTCGCACCTTACCAGGTAGCATTTTTCCCTTTGATGAAAAAACCTGAATTATGTGAAATTGCAGAAAAGCTCTGCCGAGATACACAAATGCGGTACGACTATGATGAAACAGGTTCGATAGGGAAACGTTACAGACGGCAGGATGAAATCGGAACACCCTTTGGAGTAACCATCGACTATGACACGCTTAGCACGCAAACAGCAACCATCCGACACAGAGACACCAAAGCGCAAGAGCGCATCCCTCTTGAATCCATCGACGCGTACATCAAAGACAAAAGTGCGAGCTGGGTCCCCCCAAAAGCTGATCTATGATTTTTCTGCTTTAAAGAGCGATGCATCTCTTTTGGGAGGCAAAGGCGCTGGACTCGTTGCCATGTTGCAACTAGGACTGCCTATTCCACCGGGCTTCACACTCACAACAGAAGCCTGCCATGCATTTTATACAAAAAATAAACTCCCAAAAAGCCTTGTTATCGAACTCAAGGAAGCAATTAAACGTCTTGAACGCAAGACAGGCCGTCAATTTGGCGGCACTAAAAAACCTCTTTTGATTTCCATTCGCTCAGGTGCCAAAGTGTCTATGCCAGGCATGATGGACACCATTTTAAATCTTGGTATGACAGATAAAGCGGCAGCAGCTTTAGCAGATGAGACAGGCGATGCGCGTTTTGCCTACGATACCTACAGACGCTATTTATCTATGTATGGAGAAGTTGTCTTAGGCGTGCATGCGGCACATTTTGAAGCGCTTATTGAAACAGTCAAAGCCGACAAAAACTATGAGCATGATCACGAACTGAGCGCAGAGGATTGGTACGACATTACCCAATCAATCCAAAAACTTCTGATCCAGGAAGGTTTCGAGCTGCCGAAAGATCCATTTCAGCAGCTCCTTGATGCCGTAAAAGCCGTCTTTCAATCATGGATGAATCCGCGGGCAATCAGTTATCGAAAAATAATGGATATTCCAGATAATGGAGGCACAGCGGTCACCATTCAGCAGATGGTTTTTGGGAATGCTGGAGATGACTCGGCTACAGGAGTAGCATTCACTAGGAACCCGTCCACAGGCGAGAAGAGCTTTTTTGGCGAATTTCTCATGAATGCACAAGGTGAGGATGTCGTTGCAGGCATCAGGACACCCCTTCCTATTGAAGAACTCCAAAAAATTCTACCAGCTGCCTACCGAGCACTGCGGCGAGCAGAACATGTGCTCGAAAGATCCTTCCGAGACATGCAGGACATTGAATTCACGATTGAACATGGGAAACTTTTTTTACTCCAAACACGCTCTGGTAAGAGAACAGCTCAAGCAGCTATTCAAATTGCAGTTGATCTAGTAGCTGAGAAAAAGATTTCACGACGTGAGGCAGTAAGCCGCATATCAACGCAGCATATCCAATCACTTCTGTACCCACAGATTCGACCAGAAGATAAAACATCTATTATTGCCAAGGGACTTGCGGCATCGCCAGGTGCAGCTTGTGGGCAGATAGTTTTTTCTCCAGAAGAAGCAAATCTCATGCTCAGCGAAAAACGCATGGAGCGCGTGATTTTAGTAAGACAAGAAACATCCCCTGAAGATATCGAAGGCATGGCACTTGCTGAAGGCATTCTCACTGCACGCGGAGGGATGACATCCCATGCAGCAGTTGTCGCAAGAGGCATGGGCAAGTGCTGCATCGCAGGATGCCGCACGCTTGAATTCCGCTTAGGGAAAGTTTTTCTTGGAAAACATGAACTAACGTCGGGCAGCTGGATCACGCTTGATGGGAGCTCTGGGGATGTGATGCTGGGCCAGATCCCAACTCACATACCTCCACCATCTGCTGCATTTCATACATTTATGAGCTGGGTCGATCAGATCGCACGTCTTGAGGTTTATGCAAATGCAGATACACCGCAAGATGTTATGCTCGCAAAACGTTTTGGCGCCAAAGGTGTAGGCCTTTGCCGAACAGAACACATGTTCTTTGAAGCGACGAAACTTGCTGCCATGAGACGCATGATTCTAGCAAAATCTGGGCAGGAAAGAACACAAGCACTTGGAACACTGGAGAAAATCCAAAAAGACGATTTCTATACGCTGTTTCTCGCCTTGGACGGTCTCCCCATCACTATACGTCTTTTAGATCCCCCCCTCCATGAGTTCATTCCAAAATCAAAGGCTGAGATGGACACGGTCGCCACATCTCTTGGTGACCCGGACTGCATTTCTCGCATGGAAGCGCTAACAGAGGTCAATCCTATGCTTGGACACCGTGGGTGTCGTTTAGCAGTGAGCTTTCCAGAGATCTACAGCATGCAGGTTAGAGCAATTCGTGATGCTGCTCACATGTGTACCAAAAAGCCCCTTGTCGCTATTATGATACCACTGGTCTCTGATCCTCAGGAGCTTGCACACATCAGAGCTCTGTGTGAAAAAGAAGCTTTTGGCTGCCCAATTGGCGCTATGATTGAAGTACCCCGCGCTGCGCTTTTAGCTGGTCAATTGGCAAAAAATGCTGATTTTTTCAGCTTTGGCACCAACGATCTGACACAAACAACTTTTGGCCTATCCCGTGATGATGCAGCACAATTTCTCTCCACCTACCAAGAACAAGACATTTTTGACCAAGATCCGTTTTGTCATCTTGATGCATCAGGCGTTGGTGAACTTATGGAAATTGCCATTGATCGCGCACGAAAGCAAAAACCCCGTCTTGAGCTTGGGATTTGCGGTGAACATGGCGGCGATCCTGCCTCCATTCACCTCTGCCATACATTAGGACTCAATTACGTCAGCTGTTCTCCATACCGGGTACCCGGAGCAAGACTGGCCGCAGCACATGCTGCCATGAAGGATAATGCATGAAACTCACCGTTTTTGGTTCAGGCTATGTAGGGCTTGTCACCGCGACATGTTTTGCCGAAATGGGCCATACGGTCATTGTGATTGATACAGATCAGAAGAAAATCGAGAATCTGAATCACGGTATATCTCCTATTTACGAGCCCGGCCTCGATGAGATGATTGCATCCAATATGCACGCAGGGCGTCTCCTTTTTTCCCAAGATGCTCAGCTCGGCGTCACAGCATCAGATATTCTTTTTATTGCTGTTGGCACCCCTCCCGGAGAAGATGGTTCCGCTGATATGCGTTTCGTGATCCAAGTCGCTGAAACGATTGGTAAGCATATGAATGGGTACAAAATGATTGTGAACAAATCAACGGTCCCTGTGGGATCTGTTGATCGCGTTGCATCATGCATTCAATCAGCGCATCCTTTTGACGTCGTCTCAAATCCAGAGTTTCTCAAAGAAGGCTCAGCGATTGAAGATTGCATGAAGCCTGCTCGTATTGTGATCGGGGCAGAAACAGAGCGCGCAAAAAAGATCATGCAGGATCTCTATATGCCATTTGTCAGAAACGGGCATCCTGTGCTTTTTATGGACACCCGTTCTGCTGAACTCACGAAATATGCAGCAAATGCCATGCTTGCTGTCAGAATCTCGTTCATGAACGAGCTCTCTCGCCTCTGCGAAAAGGTAGGAGCAGATATTGAGCAAATTCGCTATGGCCTAGGGTCAGACCCTCGCATTGGCAGAGAATTTCTCTATGCAGGCATTGGCTATGGTGGCTCCTGTTTCCCTAAGGATGTCCAGGCACTGATCCAGATATTTGCATCCAATGATGACCAAGCATATCTACTGGAAGCGACAGAAAAAATTAACACGCTCCAGCAACAACGTTTTGCCGAAAAAATCATCGCTTCACAAGGCACTGTCTTTGCCGTCTGGGGCATCGCATTCAAGCCAGGCACCGACGACATCAGGGAGGCACCTTCTTTAATCATTGTACGCCAACTCCTGCAAGCCGGCCTCAAAGTGCAGCTTTTTGACCCCATCGTCAAATGTGTGGAAGGCATGAACAGTATAGATGACCAATACGAAGTCTTGAATGACGTTGATGCACTCATTATTGCAACTGAATGGAAGCCTTTTCGTGAACCCGATTTTGCAAAAATGCGAAGCAAAATGCATCGACCAGTAATCTTTGATGGCCGGAATATGTATGATCCTAGCAAGATGAAAGAGCTTGGTTTTAGCTACCACAGTGTGGGCAGAATATGATTGTCGCAGGAGCTGCAGGATTTCTAGGCTCGCATCTCTGCGAAGCACATCTTCTCCAAGGTGAAGAAGTCCTTGGTATTGATAACTTTGCAACAGGCATGCGAGAAACGATCACTTATTTACAGTCCAAGTACCCACGCTTTTCCTTTCTTGAAAAAGACGTCTCAGAGCCTTGGGGGGATTTACCCAACCATAGCCGCGTCTACCATTTTGCATCTCCTGCTTCGCCTCCTCATTACCAAAGGCTTGCTGTTGAAACGCTCTGGGCTAATGCTTTAGGTCTTAAATCAGCCATTCACTATGCAGACAAGCACCAGGCACGGGTTATTTTTGCATCAACCAGTGAGATCTATGGAGATCCTACTGTCTCGCCTCAACCTGAAAGCTACTGGGGCAATGTCAATAGCTATGGTATGCGCGCATGCTATGATGAGGCGAAGCGATTTTGTGAAGCGCTTCTCTTTGCATCAAATAAAGCAAACAATACTCAGCATGGACTCGTGCGTATTTTTAACACCTATGGACCACGCATGAATCCCAACGACGGACGCGTGATCATCCAATTTCTTATGCAGGGAATTGAAAACAAGCCTCTGACAATCTATGGTGATGGGTCACAGACGCGGAGTTTTTGCTATGTTGATGACCTTGTGCAGGGCATTCTCTTGTATGCTGCAAGCGATGAGACAGAGCCAATGAATCTTGGTAATGATCAAGAGTTTCGTATTGACACCCTTGCCACGATTGTTCAGCAGGAATTATTTCCTGAAAAAAAGCTCACCATTCATTACTCTCCTTGGCCTGCCGATGACCCACGAAGACGCTGTCCTGACCTGACACGAGCAAAACGCATCCTTGGTTGGCAGCCCACAATATCGCTCCGTGAGGGCCTTGAAGCTATGAAAAGATGTCTAGAATGAGGCCTACTATCCTTGTCACAGGAGGAGCAGGATATATTGGGTCCCATACATGCATGGCACTCCAAGCAAATGGCTTTATTCCTATCACGTATGACAATTTCTTCCGTGGCCACCATGAACATGTTCTTTTTGGCCCATCTATCCAAGGGGATCTGCTTGATACTGACAAACTCTTAGCAGTTTTTAAAAAATACTCTATCCATGCTGTCATCCATTTCGCAGGTCTGACCTATGTGAATGAATCTATGACGCAGCCGGAGCTTTATTACCAGAATAATGTTGGAGGCTCTTTATCCCTTTTGCGCGCCATGCTCACCTCCCATGTGCGCTCTATTGTTTTCTCAAGCACATGCGCAACGTACGGTATCCCAAAAACTATCCCTTTGACAGAAGAGCATGATCAATACCCCCTCAGCTCCTACGGCACAAGCAAGCTTATGGTGGAATCAATGCTGCGCGATTTTGCACGTGCACATGCTTTTTCCTGTACAGCCTTACGCTACTTTAATGCTGCAGGAGCAGTCGCGCCACTTGCTGAACTCCATGAGCCCGAAACACATCTGATCCCTCTTGCACTCAAAGCTGCCCACCATGGAACACCACTTACAATCTTTGGTACAGATTATGAAACACCAGACGGCACGTGTATCCGGGATTATATCCATGTTGCAGATCTTGCTGACGCGCACGTGAAAGCACTCAGCAATATGCAGGGCTTTCAGGCCTTTAATCTTGGTTCTGAGCATGGACATTCAGTAAAAGACGTTATTACTGCCGTGACACGTGTGACCGGCCGCTCACTCCATGTCCTTGAAGGCCCAAGACGCATTGGTGACCCAACACACCTCATAGCCTCATCCAGTAAGGCTTTCCAAGCTTTTGGCTGGCGTCCAAAAAATATTTCACTCGATGGAATTATCCAATCTGCATTTGATGCGATGCAAAAAAACATTTGACTCCATGCATCATCATGTTATTCTAAATGAAATGGACCGCTGAATGAATTCGAAGAATTCACAGCTTCTGTAGGACGTATGCGATATGGAGGAACCATGGTAGTAAAAATGCGTGAATTTGTAATGGTGGCTGATTATCATCAACGGATTGACAGGCTTCACGCGACCAGCACGCAAAAAAAAGGAATTAAGCACCGAGGGCAGTCTCTTGAAGAGACCTCAATGGAGCTACCGCCTTAGCGGCGAATCATTAAAAAATAAATAGATTTAATATAAAATACAAAGAGCCTTTTAAAGCTCTTACCAGGGAGCCCAGGCATTTTTTGTCTGGGCTTTTTTTATAGCAAAACATGTGTCATAACGCATCAGAGGTATGCGCCATGTTCGTCAAAGAATCTAGGATCAAACCCGATGGTAGGCAGATCCATTTTTATGCTTCAAAGCCATTTGACATGCCGCACGATATGCCATCACCTGATGTGCAGGCAGCTGAATCAACAGCTCATCTCAGATGGCACCCACTTCGAATGGAATGGGTCGCGTACGCAAGCCATCGACAGAATAGAACGTTTTTACCAAAAAAAAGCCCCCTTGCCGTGACCACACTGGGTGAAGAGCCTACCGAACTCCCTCCTGGCGATTACGCGATTGCCGTTTTCGAAAATCTCTTTCCAACACTTTCACAGCACGCACCACTGCCTCCTGTGATGGAAATACCCACAGCAGCATCAAAAGGCGTATGCGAAGTCGTTGTCTTCACCCAAGACCCTCTGACTCATTTAGGTGCCCTCTCTATCCAGCATATCGCACTCCTCCTTCAAGTCTGGGCTGATCGCTCCAAGGCACACGCTGCAGCTGGCTGCAAATATGTGCTCGCTTTTGAAAATCGAGGCGCTGAGGTAGGCGTGACACTCCACCACCCTCATGGACAAATCTATGCCTACCCTTTTATTCCACCCATTCCTGCCCAAGAATTTGCAGCGCAACGTCAGTATACGGGCGGCCTGCTTGAAGATATGATTACATATGAACTCACAGGCCCAAGACTCCTCCATGCGCGCCCTGAAGCAATTGCCTGGGTCCCTATTTGCGCACGGTACCCATATGAAGTCTGGGTCGCGCCTCAAAAAGCCTACGGGCATCTATGGCAAATGCCAGAGAGTGCAATCATGGACCTTGCTGCAACACTTAAACATGTTTTAACCGCTTATGATCGGCTCTGGAAAAAACCATTCCCCTACCTCATGACACTGCATGAAGCGCCCTACGATAGTGAGCACCCATTTGATCACCTTCATATTGAATTTTCCCCCCCCTACCGCTCAGAGGGGAAGCTAAAATTCTTAGCCGGCACTGAACTCGGTGCAGGTATGTTCGTCAATGACAGTTTACCAGAAAACAAAGCACAAGAATTACGTGAGGCCATGTATGGATGAAATTGAAAAAAAATTAGCAATCATACGCAATCATATGCGTGAAGACGGATGTGACACTCTTCATCTACGTGGTTCAGACTGGTTTAGCTGGATCACAGCAGGAGAATCTAACGCAGTCCTTTTAATATCTGAAACTGGTATTGCCGACATTGTTATTGATCAAGAAACAGCCACGATCCTCAGCAATGCTATTGAAGCCCCGCGCATTACCCAAGAATGGCGCATCCCCCACATGACGGTTGAAATCACTCCCTGGCAGGAGCCTTATAAAACACGCCATGGACGCATTTTTTCGGATAGGCCTCGTCATAATGAGCATCGAATGCCTCAACACTGGTATCAATCGCGCTACTGCCTGATGCCTGAAGAGATCATCCGCTACCAAGTCCTAGGCCAAGAAACAGCCTCTGCTATGCGGGAGGCTCTTGATCTCGCTCTCCCTTCTTGGAGCGAGCACATGCTTGCAGGAGCACTGGCTGACGCGCTCATGAAACGGGGCATTGAACCTGGCCTCATCTTAGCAGGCGGTCAGGAACGCATGCGTGCATTTCGTCATCCAGTACCCACTCACAGTCAGTTAGGACTACGCACAATGCTGGTGACATGCGCAAGACGTGGCGGGCTCTATGCAAACTGCACACGTATGCATGCCTGGTCAGAGCTAACACAGGAAGAAAAAGAAAAACGCGACAAAGTTGTCATGTTAGAAAAAGTGGCGCTTGATGCATCTCGCCCTGGCATACAACTTGGCGCGATCTTTGATAGCCTAGCACATGCCTATACTGCAATCGGAGAGAAAGACGCTATCAATGCCCACCATCAAGGCGGTATCACAGGGTATCTTTCACGCGAAGTGATTGCACAAAGCCAGAGTCCATGCATATTAAAAGCAGGAATGGCGCTTGCGTGGAACCCAACACTGAGTGGCATGAAGATCGAGGATACTGTACTTATCACTCCCACTGGCACGCAACGTATAACTCAGGATACACAATGATTTTTCAAGGCAACGCATGCGGTAGAGTCAATCTGATTGGTGAGCACACTGACTACAATAATGGGTTTGTGCTCCCCACTAGTATACCTCAGGAAACAAAATGTAGTCTTCGTTTAGAGGACACCGGTCAGATTGTCTTCAATAGTCTGCATCTTGAGGGACGCTTTACCAGAACCTATGCACTTGGTAGTGAAGACCCGCAACATCAAAGTTCAATAGAAGCCATCACATGGGCTCTTGCACAAGAAGGCGTGTCCATACCCGGCGCGACCATCCAAGTCAACTCATCTGTCCCTCTAGGGAGTGGTCTGTCATCCAGTGCGGCATTCTCTATCAGCGTCCTTCGTGCCTGTATCCAAGCCTTTAAACTAGATTGGAATGTAGAAAAGATAGCCCGCATTGCCCAAAAACTTGAGAATGACTTCTTAGGTGCACATGTTGGCATCCTCGATCCCATAGCATGCTCTCTTTGCTCCTACGGAAAAGCCCTCTACCTTGACACAGCCACTCTCAAATACGAAGAGGTAATGATACCACATTCTATGGCACTTATTGTTATCCATTCCGGGGTCACTCACGCAAATAATGCACTCCAGGGCTACAATACACGCCGTCAAGAATGCGAAGATGCCTGCCGTAAAATGCATATTGATTCTCTCCGAGCAATTGATGAACCAAGCTCCTCTTTACCATCAACCTTGCTCAAACGCGTCCGCCACGTCGTGACTGAAAACAGACGTGTCCATAATGCAAAAAAAGCTCTTGAATCAAACGATGCCGTCTGGCTTGGCAAACTCTTCCATGAGTCCCACACATCACTCCGTGACGATTATGAAGTATCTGTCCCTGAGGTTGATATGCTTGTTGCCCTTATGGAGGACCAAGATGGGTGCTTTGGTGCCCGTATCACCGGAGGGGGCTTTGGAGGATCTATTGTTGCTCTGGTTGATCAGTTTCAATTCGATACAGCATCGCTGGACCACATATTGACCTGCTATACAAACAAATATGACAAAAAAGCCCGTATTCTTGTCTCAAGAAATGATCAGAGGCTCCCGGAAAATGCCCGATTTATATAAAACTCAAAACAGAGGATAGCATGTAGTAGAGCGGTCAAATTGCAGTAGTAATGGAAACTTCATAAGGATCTTGAACTTTTCATAACACGCAGCATTTTGTCACTTAGAGCATGGACGGAAAAGTCTGCGAAAAGGTACTCTAACACTATGCATAAGGCTTTGCTAGATCAATGCCCGAAGCTTTCCAGGCACTGCTGGAAAATATTAGCCTCTTTTTTCACTTGTCAAGTGAAGGCGCTTCTACAATACTCGGCCAAGGAAAAGGAGGGGTTCTGTTTTGAACACCCTATTGATAGCTCTGATGAATGGATTTTTGATGAACCCAAGCCTAATGGGCTACACTCCGTCTTCTCCCAGGAAGACCCCTTTGCTGGTCGATAGACAGGATCAAAACTCTCCAGTTTCCAGGTTATTTCATTGTGATGATCCAAAATGGCTCCCTGCAAAAAAATTAGATAAAGTTAACTTACAAATGCAGTGTCAAATAGCTGCTCAAACCATCAGCTTTCCTCAGCTAGGCGACTACTTTCGTCATCATATGGAGTATTTCAACATAGAAAACCAAGCCGAACGCGCCTCACCTCAATATGAGCAAGAAAATGACGGTACAAGCCAAGAAACCGTTATTGTTCATACTACCGACGTATCTAAAATTCAAAGCACTCCAGCTCACATCACTAAGTATGAAATAAAAATTGATGACACGATCCAGCAAACAGTTGTTTTTGATACCACCAATTTATTTAGGATCCAGAGCACGACACCTCACATGACATGCTCACTCCAGATCTCCTACAATAAAAAAGGGCGTCTGATAGCGTACTTTGAGCAACGCATAAGCAAATCTGATGCAGAAAATAAGATCGATCGCGAGTATATGCAAAATGATACGGAGCGCTTTTGGATCATCATAATTCGCAAAATAATCATTTTCTAATATTTCAAATAAGAATAATTCATTAAGGCATTGTGTAGGTTTGATTGGCACCAGTATAAGTAAATGTTGTTATTATTCCGTTTATCATAATAACGACAAGACCATTGCCACCAGCCACTCCAGGAGTCCCTCCTGTACCTGCGCTCAAGGTGTACACAGATAGAGTGTTATTGGGCGCAGCTGCTGTGCCAGACACACCATTACTATAACTGCCGATACCCCCGTAAGCAGTAGTAAAGTAGGACGAACCTCCCCCGCCACTACCAGCCACACTTGAACCAGTAGTTCCACTACCCCCTCCTCCATAATAGCCCCCACCGCCGCCCGCAGCTGGATACCCGCTGTATCCAGCAGGCCCTCCTCCGCCATACAAGGCTGCATTACTAACCCCACCAGGCCTACCACCAGTACCACCCAAAAGAGCGCTCCCAGCTGTACCTGGATAAGGTGCACCTGCAGTAATCGGTCCGCCCGCACTAACTGTACCAGCACCTCCAGCATAAGCACCTTGGCCTGCGGATGCAGGGTTACCACCTGCACCGCCAGGACTTGCATAACCTATACCGCCACCACCACCTGCAATAACAAGTGCGTTTGCTTGAGTAACTGAGCCTAAGAAAACGCCAGAATAGCCACCACCGTAACCACCACCATCGGCAAGAAGTGACCCACCCTGACCAACAACAATGGTCAATACAGTGCCTGAAGCAATGGGCCCTGTTGTGAGCAAATTCGTAAATCCGCCAGGGCCACCTACCCCTGCATACATGCTGTTACCAGTGATTGAGGAAGCTCCCCCACCTCCGCCCCATACAAAGAAAGTAGCAATCTTAGCTTGAAAGCCTCCGAGTGTACCAATGATGTAGTTAAAATTAGCGTTCATCTGTGATGCCGAGATAGGACTTCCTGCAGTAAAAGCAAAGGGGAGCGTGTAGGCAGATGCGGATAGAAAAAGAGAAAGACACACAATAAACTTAAAAAGTATTGTTAACATGACTCACTCCCTGAACAAGGATCGATCATCTTTCTAACGTAGTCAATTATTTTTACTTAGAATCGCAAATAAATCGAAAACTCTAGGCAGCAACTAATCGCACAGTTGCAATTAAACATTCATAAATGCATACTCTGAGTGAACTCAAAATGAACACTACCCAGCATCATATCTCGAGGACCAGTTATAATGACATACGGAATCATCAATTCATTAGTTCTCTTTATTTTCACGCTTCCTCATGCCTCTGCAGCAGTGAGCGTCCCAAATACATTTACTGCCGGCGGAGCAATTTCAGCCTCTTTAATGAACCAAAACTTCTCAGTCCTCGGTTCCTATCTCCCAGCAACCCAGAGTTGCATAAGAACCATTACCTCAAGTGAGATCGTCAACAATACGCTGCAACAACCTGTAGTCATAGCTTACTCGATGGTTGGGGGAGGCGGCGGCGGCGGAGCCAACGGCGGCACTAACGCCAATTGTGGTGGCGGTGGGGGCTCAAGCGCTATTGTGATTGTAAATTCTTATAGTTATGTAGCAGCAGGTGGCAACGGAAGCAACTCTAGTACAGGCTCCAACGGCTCAATAACTGCTGGCTCTTTCACCTTATCGCCTGGAGCAACAACACTCGCAATCTATGCTGGCGGAGGGGGTGGTGGGGGCTGGGGTGGCGGCGGCGGAGGTGGCGCTGGATACTACGGTGGTGGTGGTGGTGGCGTTTACGGTACAAGTTGCAATGGAGGCAGTGGTGGAACCAATGCTGGTGGCGCAGGAGGTTCATCTTCAGGCGGCGCCGGGCTGAGCGGCAGCCTCTATACTGGAGGTTCCGGGGGCAGCACCTCAACTATGATGGGTGGATTTGGCGGCAATAATAGCACGGGTGGCCTAGCCGGATTCAGCGGCTTTGCATCTCTCAGCGTTCCTGGCGGTGGCGGTGGCGGATTCGGTGCTGGAGGCGGAGGCGGCGGGAGCACAACTGCTGGCAGCATGGGCGGCATTGGGACAGCAGGCGCAGTAGGCTCAGGCGGTAACAACACAGTGCCTGGTGCAGGCGGTGCCACAGACAGCGGTGGATCTGGAGGCATCGTTGTATTGACGTATAGCGCCACCTCATGCTTGTTCTAACCCAGAAAGAAGATAGATTTTCAAGGACAACAAAGCCCCTCGCCTGAGAAGCTCTACCACGATGCATATCAACCCTTAAAAGTCACGAACTTTTAGGCGCATTCACTCGCTGGCAATTGACTTCATCTGGCAGATAGGGAATGCTTGCCCGCATGCGTGTCAAACGACTTGAGATCCAGGGATTCAAATCATTTAAAGATAAAACTGTTGTTCACTTTGATCAATCTATCACAGGGATTGTAGGGCCAAATGGATGCGGTAAGTCAAATATCGTCGATGCTTTTTTTTGGGTCATGGGAGAGCAATCCTATAAACACATGAGGGGCACCAGCTCAGACGACTTGATCTTTAATGGAAGCTCAAAATACACAGCTTTAGGTATGGCTGAGGCCACGCTTGTGATGGAGCATTTTGAAGAAAATCCTCTCGGAGGGGAAGCGCGAGCAAAAGAAACATCTGTTACGAGACGCTTGTATCGGACAGGCGAGGGCGAATACCTCATTAATGGTATCACAGCTAGACTGAAGGATATCCATGAGCTTTTTATGGATACAGGTGTTGGGACAAAAGGCTATTCAGTTATTGAGCAAGGACAAATTGGACGCATCGTGAATGCCAAACCAGAAGAGCGAAGACTCCTCATTGAGGAGGCGGCGGGCATTGCCAAGTATAAAGCGAGAAAGAAAGAGTCGCTCAAAAAGATGGAGGCAACAGAAACCAATGTTGCACGGCTCAAGGACATTTTAAGAGAAATTGAGAAGAACTGTGAGCAGCTCCAGAAGCAGGCTGAGAAAGCAAAGGAAGCTCGCACTCTACGAACTGAGCTCACAGACCTGGAGGTATCGTGGGCACAACAGAAGCGCGCACAACTGATAGAGCAGGAGGCCGTCCTCAATGCTTCATTTGAGAATGTAAAAGCTCTGTGCGAAAAGGAGCAAGCCTCCTTACAGCAGCATGAAAATAGCCAAGAAATTCTTCACATTGAGATCACAACATTGGGCAAAAAGATGGAAGCGCTCCAGGACACGTTGGGACGCGATATGCAGGCTTTGAATGCCGCAAGAAGCGACAAAACACTTGCCGGACAAAGACAATCGGATGTTTTTTTACAAATTGAACGTATGCAAGAGGAGCATGCACAGTTAGGTGTCACTGCACAGGATGATCACGCATACCTCATCCAGGTTAGGATCGAGGAAAGTGAGCTTGCAGCGCAAAGCTCGGTAATGGAAGAAGAAAAAAAGGGACTAGAACTTTCAGAACATAAGCAAAACCTTGCTGATGCTGAAAAAAACGAGCGATTCATCCAGGACTCTTTGACGAAAAATGCGAGATTATGCGCTGATGCCCAGGTCCGGCTTTCAAGTCTTGCAAGCAAGCTTGAAGCAACAAAAGAGTCCTTGGAGCTTTTAGCTCTTGATGAAGAAACAGACCGCGTGAGAGCACAGGAAGCAGGGGACGAAAAAGAAATCGCCCAACAGCAGATGAATGAACTTGATGCAGCCATGGAAGAGGCATCCCATGCCCTCCAAACACAAAAAGCATATATTTTAACGCTGCAAACAAAAAAAAAGCAGCTTCAGGCGCAGCTTCAAGTATCTGACAAAATCTGCATGGAACTTGCCTCACGTTGCATCTCGCTGGAAGAGCTAGAAAAGAATCATGACGGACTCACTGATGCTCCGAAATACGCACTCAGTCAAGCTGAAAAAAAAGGTTTTGCCATCAGAACGCTTGCTGATTGCATGGAACTCGTTGACAAAACCCCTCATTTTGTCGATCAGGCAATTGAAAGCTTTCTAGAACATCGGCTTGAATCTCTTTGTATGGATAGCAGCGAAGAAGCGCAGATTTTACTCAAAGATGTTCTCGATGCTCGGTGCGGACGCGTTCGTCTTGAAGTAGCGACAACAAGCTCACTTGCGCAAGCACAGCCGAAAAATCTAGAGTGCCAGGTGCATGGGCTATTGCTTAGCTGGATCAAAACCCCACATCCTTTGGTTGCGCGGCTTTTGCATAATGTTTTTATTGTTGATCATTTGCCAACCACGGGCGATTTGGGCAACGCCCATTTTGTAGACGAAGCGGGTATGGTCCTAGAAGGCGGCACGACGTATCGAGGAGGCTCGGCTCAAGTGTCTATTTTAGGCCGCAGACGCATTTTAGCTGAATTACGCGAACAGCTGGTTGATGCGCAAAAGCAGCAGCAGGTCCACCAGGATGCAGTATATGAGTTTGATGCTCAGCTTCAAGATACACAAGCTCAAATTGAGACTTTCCAAGAATCCTTGCAGGATCAAAAGCTCCAAAAAGCAGCCCGCGAGCGAGACATTCTGGCGCTTGATCGAACAGAAAAAAGTATTTTGATACGCCTTGAAGAGCAAGGCAGAAAACGCGCTCTTGCTGAAAAAAGTGCACTGGAACATGACGACTCAAGACAGGCGATAGAAGAAGAGCTTGCGGCAATTGACCAGGCAACAAGTCAACTCCAAACCCAGCATGAGACTAGCCGTCATCATACACTTGCTATGAGATCAATCCTCAGTGGGCTTGAAGAGCGTCTCAATGCACTTGCTGTGACAGAAGCGGCCCATCAAGCACGACTTGAGGGCATGCGCCGCCAGATCACAGATAAGGAGCGCGGACAAAAAGAGCAGTCACGACGATTAGCTCAACTAGAAGAGCTGATGGAGCGCATGCGCCATGAGCAGGAACAATTTTTGGGCAATGAATCTACATTAGAGGAATTCATTGCTGAGCTGACTGAAAAATGTGCCACTTTGCAAGAAGAGCTGGCAATGCTCCGCAATAGCTCCCAAGAAAAGCAGAACCTCGCAACTGAGACACGAGATGCTCACAAGAGCTCATCTAAAATCATGCAGAAAAAATCTCAGGAAGCCCAAACGACGGCACTCGAAGCCGAAAAAGTACGATCAGAACTGTCGCATCTGACTGCAAGCATGGAAGATAAATACGGACTTGAATGTTGGGCACGCGCATGCACCTCAACGAGTATGGATACTGCGCGTATTGAGGAACTCAAATCATTACTCCGTGCTTTAGGTGAGGTCAATTTATTAGCAATTGAAGAGTTTGAAACACTCGAGGCAAGGAGAACACTACTCAGCCAGGAACAAAAAGATCTTGAAGCCTCTTTGCTCAATCTTCAAAGTGCTATTGAACATATTAATGAAACTTCGGAAGAGCGTTTTCGCAAAGCCTTCGCAGCAATTGCCGAACGTTTCGAACGGCTCTTTCCAGTGATCTTTGGAGGAGGCTCCGCCAAGCTCTCCTTAGTCTACCCAGAAGGCACCAAGGATATTCTGGATGCAGGAGTTGACATTCTCGCTCAGCCTCCGGGGAAAAAGGTATCCAGTATTACACTTTTATCAGGAGGAGAAAAAGCACTCACAGCTGTCTCTTTGATTTTTGCTATCTTCATGGTCAAACCGTCGCCTTTTTGCGTCCTTGATGAAGTGGACGCACCTTTGGATGATGCCAATATCGGAAGATTTAACGCTCTCTTGCGAGAGATGTCATCAAAAAGCCAATTCATCCTTATTACCCACAATAAAAAGACCATGGAACTCAATGATACACTCTATGGCGTAACAATGGAGGAGCCCGGTGTTTCTAAAATGGTATCTATTGCTCTGCACTAGCGTTTTTGCAGTGCCCGTCGAACTTCAAAACGTTACCACAAAGCTAAAAAAATCACTTGAAGCTCAGTTTGTGCAAAAAAGCCCTGAAGGCGAGATGCGAGGGACACTTTTTTTCTCCTTGCCACAAAAACGTATGAAGCTCGTGAGCGCCAACGCCCAGATCCTTATTACAAGCACTGAGATGCGTGTCCTGACACCCGCATCCCCTCCCTTTCCAGCACAATTCGTGAAAAAAAAGCACGACGCCTCCTCCCCATTACTTTTTTTTAACCATATCCTGGCTGGATCCTTCCCTAAGGAGCTCTTTGGTGCTTTCAAAAAACAGGATAGTGAGCATTTCTCTGTTGCCCTGGTACAGCCTGGCAGTCAAAATGTCTTCATTACACTTGAAAAAAAATTCATCCATGAAGTACGCATCGGGGACGTCAGCATGCAGATCTCGCAGGTGAAGTCTGGGCCCGTCCCGGACCTTGATCTTGTCGCGCCACCAGGTGCTGAGCTCGTCGACGACTTGCCAAAATAGGCACTTTCCTGTATCATTCGCGTCCATATGAGCCCCTCTTTTGATATCTCCGCTGAAATGAATTGGCAGGAACTTGATAATGCCGTCAACCAGACCGAAAAAGAAATCTCACAGCGCTTTGATTTCAAAGGCACAAAAGTCGAGATCAAGCTCGACAAGAAAGAAAAAACGCTCACTTTGTGGTGTGGAGAGGAAGGTAAACTCGAAGCCGTCCGTGACGTTCTGCATAATAAGCTTATTAAACGTGGCCTCTCCTTACTGTCGTTTGACACAGAGCCTCCTGAGGGAGCATTCGGCCAAAGTGTCAGACAGAAGATCCTTATTATGGCTGGGGTCACGAAGGAAAAGGCAAAAGACATTATCGCAAGCCTCAAAGACAGCAAGATCAAGGTCCAAGCTCAAGTTCAAGACGAGCAGGTCCGTGTGACAGGCAAGAATCGCGACGACCTCCAATCGGCAATTGCACATTTACGTGCCCAGCAAGACAAGCTCAGCGTTGCCATGCAGTTCGGCAATTTTCGTGACTAATATTTATTTTGTCAGTCTTGGCTGCTCCAAGAACCTAGTGGATTCAGAAGTCATGCTCGGAATACTTACCCAGGATCAAGCTTACCGTATTGTTGATCAGCCAGATGATGCGCGCATCATTATTGTCAATACCTGTGCATTTATCGATGCCTCCAAAAAAGAGTCCGTCGAAGTCATCCTCGAGATGGCCGAATGGAAAGAGCGAGGTGTCTGCGAGCTTTTGGTTGCATCAGGCTGCATGGCCCAACGGTATGCTGAGAAGCTAGAAAAAGAGCTCCCCGAAGTAGATCTATTTATCGGCACAGGCCAGTACCATAGAATTCGGGAATTGTTAGAAACAAGAGCCCAGAAAGCCTATGTTGATCAGCCTGCTTTTATCCATACCGATACAGATCCTCGTGTCCATACGGGCCTCAAGGCTTCAGCATATCTCAAGCTGAGCGAGGGCTGTAATAGGCGCTGTGCATTTTGTATCATCCCAACACTGCGAGGTAATGTGCGCTCGCGGACTATTGCCTCGCTTGTGAAGGAGGCCACATCGCTGGTGCAGGCAGGTGTGAGAGAAATCAACTGTGTCGCGCAAGATCTGACCGAATATGGGATGGAAAAACGCTACCGAGATGAAAAGCTTGAATGGCTTTTACCACAACTTGCTCTTATAGAAGGCTTGAGATGGATTCGACTTCACTATGTCTATCCAGACGCCTTCTCCGATGAACTCATTGATATTGTTGCGCGTGAACCCAAAATAGTAAAATACCTCGATATGCCAATCCAGCACACCCAGGACGGTATTTTGGAGCGTATGAATAGACGGCTGAGACGGGACCGTCTGTTTGAGCTTATTGCAAAAATACGTACACGTATCCCAGGCATTGTTTTTCGCACCTCTATTATTGTTGGCTTCCCTGGTGAGACAGAAGAAGATTTCCAGGGACTTTGCCAAGACCTAAAGGCTCTTGATCTCGACCATGTCGGTATCTTCACCTATTCCCAGGAAGAAGGAACGCCTGCTGCCACGATGCCTGATCAGGTGCACTATGCAACCAAGCAGCGCCGTAAGCGGATTTTGGAAGCGCTTTTAGAAAAAGCCCGCGCACATCGCTACGAAAAGTTAATCGGCACTCAAACAGAGGTTCTACTTGAGCGCATTGAAAGCGGTCTTTTACTAGGCCGCATGCCAACCCAGGCCGAAGGTATCGATGGCATTTTTTATATTAATGATGCCAAGGATCCTGCATTTTTAGCAAACCTTATTCCTGGCTCATTTCTAACAGCAACCATTACACAGGCAAATGGCGCTGATATTTTTGGCTCACTCGATGGACCAGGCAGCACGCAATAAAGGATTTGTTGCCTCTCTTGTTCCTCTAGATACTCAGGCACTTGCTCCTCATATAACTGCATTCGACCGAGCACTGGCAGCTAAGCTCCATGGCTCTATGAGGTACCTCGAGCGAGGCCGCAACAAACGCGCTGACCCACAACTTGTTCTGCCAGGAGCGCAAAGCATCCTATGTGTTGCTTTGCCCTACAATGGCCGTCATAATGAGAGCCTCGCAACTGGCCCCCTGTCTGCAACCTATGCACGAGGCGAAGATTACCATGCTGTTATCAAAGAGCACCTCTTAGAAATTTGTACGCCTTTGCCCAAGGGCACCTGGAAGATCTGTGTCGATACGAGTGCAGTCATGGAAAAAGCCTGGGCAGAAATCGCTGGCATTGGCTGGATGGGTCGCCATGGCCTTATTATAACGAAAAATTTTGGCAGCTATGTCTACTTAGCTGAAGTCCTTCTCACTATGCCTTGTGACAAAAAACCTCAGCCACTACCGCGCCTGTGCGGCAATTGCCACAAATGTGAGACCATTTGCCCAACTCAGGCCCTTTCAAACGGCGTCCTTGATGCACGCCGCTGCATCGCGTATTGCACACTTGAAGACGCATCTAGTACAGAAGAGACCTATGGCTGGCACGCAGGATGCGACCTGTGCCAACAGGTGTGTCCCTTTAACCAAAAAGCCTTGAAGGCAAGCCCGCCACCACCTGCACAACTCCCTTGGCTCATGCTTCTGCAAGAAACAGATGGAGAGCGGCGCCAAAGACTCTCCCACTCTGCCCTCGGCTACGTACGGGATGAGCATGCAAGGAAGAATTTGATACAAGCCGCACGCTACGCGATCCAAGAAGGCCTCTTCCCCATGACAGAAGAGGCTCTCCTGGCTCTTAGGCGGCTTTCATTGCACGAATAAGCTGCTGCAGACTGCTTGCCTCACCTACACACATAAACTATACATCAACGCGATGCATCTAGACTGATCGCGTTACGATTGCAAAAAATCGTCAATTCGTGTAAAAGAAGACGCAATGCATATTAAAAGGCCGACTCAAACTTTGGTAGCTATCTGCTTCCTCCCTGCGTCGGCTTTTGCGATGAATCTAACGCAGGCTGTTGAGTATGCGCTTATACATGCACCTACTGTTATGATCGCAGCCCAAGAGCGCAGCATAAAAAAAATAGAACAAAAAAGTGCCTTCGCAAAGCTCTTACCAAGCCTCGACCTGGCAACAACGAACGGTCTTGAAAACAATATCCCCCTCAGCAGAGCCTCCCTATTTCAAGTAGCAAACCCGGACGCGCCATGGGCAAGTGCCATCAAATTTGGCATCACGCAAAAATTTTATGACAATGGACGTAGCTGGATCAAGAAAGAGACCTCCGACTTTGCTGCCGATCTCGCAGATATCCGGTACCTTAAAATACGGGACATGCTCATCCGTGATATTGCACTTGAGTACTACCAATACTCGCTTGCCAGACGCCTTACTGACGTGAGAGAGCAGCAACAAGAGATCATGCGTCGACAGTTTGAAACCATGATGCAAGAATATGAGCAAGGCCTAAAAACAAAAAATGACTACTTGCGCTTCAAAGCCCAGCTCCAACGATCCGAAATCGAACTCCTTTCAGCTATAAACAAATGTACGCAATCAACGATTGAAATCCGAAGACTTATTGGATCCATGCAGCAAGAAGACATTACGTTTGAACCACTGCCTGTCATCCATCACAAACGAGTTGAGGATATCCTCAGTCAAGACGTACCGCCTATTGAAAAAACATATGATTATAAAATAGCTGCCATGAGTCATGGTATCAATACAAATATAGTCAGAATGAGTGAGCGCTCCTACTGGCCAAATGTTTTTCTTGAATCATCAGCTATGTATAATAATAAAAATTATATAAATGCAATCTCATTCGGAAGCAAAAACGCCCTCTCCTACACCCTCCTTCTGAGACTTGAGTACAATATCTGGGACTGGGGAATTCGCCGAAATGATGTTGCTATCGCCACTAGTAAGTGTGAAATTCAGGAAACAAAGCTCCAAAAAGAACTTATCGAATCGCAAGCGCTTTTGGCAAATCTTTCAAGTGAGATTATACGCATTCGCCCAAGCTTTGAACTCAGCCATGAACTTCTCGCACTTGAAGAGAAAAGCACTGCGAATCTAAGAAATCAGTACCGTGAAGGCAAAGTCAGCTTTCTCGATCTTGTGACAGGACTCAATAACCTTCTCGATGCAAAGATTCGATTTTTCACATCCTATTTTGACGCGCAAAGCGCCTACACAAAATACACCTATCTGGAGGGGAGCATTTATGAAAGCATTTTTCAAAAAACAGAATAAGAAGTTCTTCGTAATCACACTTTGCATCATTATTGTCATCTCTTTTATCTTCTCGACAAAAAAACAACCACCAAAAATGATCACCCATCAGATGCACCTCGGCGACCTCATCCAGCGTGTCACCATTCCTGGATCTGTTGCGCCCAATAAAAAAACAGTCCTTACTGCTCCTTTTCGAGGATTCATTAAAAAACTCTTTGTCGACGTTGGCGATCATGTCCATACCGGAGACCCAGTCATTAGCATTGTCCAATCTCTCAAAGACAGGATCCCAGACGAAGACCTCCATCCTCTCAGGGCGCCCTTTTCAGGAAAAATTGTACAGATCTTAAAAACAGAAGGTGAATCAGTCGAAGCACAAAGCGCCCAATCCGATAACGCAGCCCTCATCCGCATCGATGATCTCTCTCGCCTCTTTGCTGAGGCTCTTGCGCCTGAAGTTGACGTGGGGAAATTACGTATTGGGCTCACAACGACCATGAAAGCACCTGCCGTTCTCGATCATACATATCACGGCATTATTAGGTCTATCTTTTTATCTGCAAAAGAGCAAAAAGACTGGGAAAAAGCGCGCATTGAATTTCCAGTAGGCATTGAAATTATTGATTTTGACGACAAGCTCATGCCCGGCATGTCCCTACTGATTGATGTAATAACACTAGTAAAAAAGAACGTCCTCATCATTCCTCATGATTTTCTACTGCACGAAAATGATCACTATACGGTTATGATGGAGAATGGATCATCGCGTAATATTGTCATTGGCGCACGCAATGATGAAGGAGCTGAAGTTATTTCAGGCCTCAAAGAACATGACAGAATCATAGCGCCTGACCCACTTGGGAACGAAGCGCCATGAATGAACCTCTTATTGAAGTGCGCAATATCTGCTTGTCTTACAGTAACGAAAGAGCAGATGGTCTCGTTTTAAAAAATATCAATCTTTCTATCAATAGAGGAGATTTTGTCAGCATCCTCGGTCCATCAGGATCAGGCAAATCGACGCTCTTCCACATTCTCGGGCTCTTACTCCGACCAACGGAAGGACATGTTTTTTTCCACGGCATTGATACAAAGAATTTTTCACCTGATATGCATGCATTTTTGCGCAATCGACATATTGGATTTATTTTTCAAGACTTCCATCTTTTGCCACATGCAACTGCACTCGACAATATCTGTTTAGCTGCACGTTACCCATCAGAAATATCTCCCGCTATAGTCAATCCTCGACGAAAAGCCTACACAATAGCTGAACGATTAGGCATCGAACATATCCTCGATCTCTATCCAACGCAGCTCTCAGGAGGACAGCAGCAACGAGTATCCATCGCCCGAGCCCTCATGCATGACGTTGACATTATTCTGGCAGACGAACCAACTGGAAAACTCGATCAAAAAAACGCCCGCGCTGTTGTGACTATTTTCGAAGAACTTCATCAAGAAGGCAAAACAATTATCATGATCACGCATGATCTTGCAATTGCACATCATGCCTACCGCTCTATTGAACTGATTGATGGCACCATCCATGCAACACATACGCTTAAAAAACCACATTACGTTCCAGATTTTATTCCTGCAAGAACATTTTTGCCACCACGCCTACCTTTTCATAAATGCCTCCAAGCACTCTTTCCTGAAGCGCTCGCGCATATCATGCGAAATCGCATGAAATCTTTTCTTATGATGCTTGGGATTATAATTGGATCAGCATCACTCATCGTCATGCTGACGCTTGGCCGCTACACAAGCCGAAAAATTATTCAAAGCTACGAAATTCTTGGATCAAATAAAATCAGGGTCTATGGCTACCCTAATCAAAACCAAGTAGCTACAGATCAAGCTCCACTTGTCTTTCGCTCATTTCAGGTCGATAAAGATATAACGCCCCTCAAAAAGAAATTCACCGACATCAAACGAATAACGCCCATGCTGCGATCGGTATTCAAAAATGCTGCAGCAGGCGGAAAAATTATAGGAGAAAATCGCGTTGCACTGATGGGCATTGGACCTGACTACCCCTATATAACGCAACGAAAGATCCTGCTCGGACATCATTTGACTGAGTTTCATATCGAGAATAAAAGTCCAGTCTGCGTTGTTGGCTTTAGTATTGCCAAGCAACTTTTTGCGCACGAAAACCCTCTTGGCAAACTCATAGAAGTAACCGACAACTCAACGCTTCGTGTTCCATGCCGCATTATTGGAGTCATGCAGTCAATTGAAAAGATCGAAAGCACAAATCCACCTAATTATCACGTCCTTGTGCCTTACACCTATGCAATTGCAACCAGCACCCAGCAATGGCACTCAATGATCCATGAAATCATCCTCCAAATTAACCCAAAAACAGTTAGCTCGTTTCATGAACGGCTCCATAAGCACTTTACTACTCGCTATGGTAATTCTGGTACTTTTAATATCGGAAACGATAGCGAGCTCATCTCCCAGATGAAACGCTTTATCATGATGTTTGCGATATTTCTTACTTCATCGGCTATTATCTCATTATGCGTCGGCGGTATCGGTATTCATAATATGATGCTTGTATCGATCGCGGAACGTATACGTGAATTTGGCATCCGCAAAGCACTGGGCGCAACTGATCAAAGCATCAAACTCCAAATACTTATAGAAACAATGAGCCTCTGTAGCTTTGCTGGCTTTCTCGGCTTTCTCCTCGGCTTTTTTATCTACGAAGCGTGTATCTTACTTGCAACCTACTTTGTACCAGAGCTCACTTTCGAATGGATCATCGAGCCGTCGGCCGTTGCATTTTCCTGTTTCGCCATCTGTACAGTGGGCATCATCAGCGGCCTTCTGCCTGCACTCAAAACAAAAAAACTCAATGTGACAGAAGCCCTAAGTGCACGGTAAACCCAATCAGGCTTTACAATATTGGCGCGGCGCATCTTCCATCACAAATGGAACTCACGGTTTTAGTCGCTTTGATAACAACGACCCGGCAGAGAAAAGCCTCTCAAGCTCCAGCTGCCGCCCCCACACGCCGAAAACACCTTGTCCTCATTGCGCACAAAGCCCTTCAAGAGCCATGTGCCTCAACTCGAGGTCATGCGCCTTAATGCATCGCGCAAATCTCTAGGCGCTCACTTGCATCTTGCTTTATATTCTATAAAGACTATCCTAGAAGAAGTGAAATTTACTTTAAATGAAAAAAAAATACTTCTTTCTTCTTCTTCCAAGTTTTCTAGGGTGCCATCATAAAGCGCCCGAAGACCTAACGGCAGTTTTTAGCGCTATGAAACCTTGGCGAGAAAACGTCGAGATCACGCAACAGTATGTAGCTCAAATCCGCGCTATCCAACATATTGATATTCGAGCGTTTGAAAAAGGATACCTCCAAAAGATCTACGTCAATGAAGGTCAACGCGTCAAGAATGGCCAAGTAATGTTCCAGATCATGCCACTCCTGATGGAATCTGAATACAACAAGGCAAAAGCGGAGTATGAAATCGCAAAGATCGAATACACAAATACAGAAAGACTCATGACGAAAAATATCGTATCGCCTAATGAGCTTGCTCTTGCAAAAGCAAAATTAGACAAATTTGCCGCAGAACAAAATCTCGCAAAGACGCATCTTGACTTCACAACAATCAAAGCTCCCTTTAGTGGCATTATTGATCGTTTCCGTGTCAGACTTGGAAGCCTTATTGAGGAAGGCGAACTGTTAAGCACTCTTTCAGACATCAGTCAACTATGGGTCTACTTTAATCTTTCTGAAACAGACTACCTCATGGAGGGTAAAAAATCCGCCGCAAAAGTCCAACTAGTCCTTGCTAACGGAAAAATCTATTCACATCTTGGCAAGATTGACACAATTGAAGCGGACTTCGATAACGAAACTGGCACCATTCCTTTCCGGGCTACATTTCCAAATCCTGATCTCATTTTGCGGCATGGAGAAACAGGAAATATCCTTTTAACAAAAACATTGACCAATGCTCTCATTGTACCTCAAAAGGCAACATTCGAGGTGGTCGACAAACGCTATGTGTATGTTGTGAACGAAAAAGGCGTTCTTGATGCGAGAGAGATCGCCATAGACAAGGAAATCTCTGGCCTCTTTGCCATCAAATCTGGACTTTCAGAAAAAGACACAGTGCTCCTCGAAGGTATCGGAAAATTAAAAAAAGGCGAAACTGTTCGAACGAAAATCCTAACAAAGCCTGAAATCATGCAAGGGCTAGAACTTAAAGCAGAGTAAAACAGAATGTTTGAAAAATTCATCCAAAGACCCGTACTCACCATTGCAATCTCTATTGTCATCGTATTTATAGGACTGCTCTCGATCAAATCTCTTCCTATAGCTCAGTTTCCTGAAATTGCGCCTCCACGCATCATCGTATCCCTCGCATTTCCTGGGGCGAGCGGCTCCGTCTTGGTCGATTCGGCAATTATTCCGATTGAACAGGCAATTAATGGAGTCGAAGGGATGAGATACATTATCTCCGACTCTACAAGTGCAGGAGAAGCGACTATTCAGGTACTCTTTGAACCCGGAGTCAATCCGAATGATGCTATTGTGCGGGTCAAAAATCGCGTTGACCAGGTTATGAACCGACTCCCACCCCTCGTGCAACTCGAAGGCGTGATCGTTCAGCCCGTGCAGCCAAGCATGCTGATGTACCTCAATCTTTACAGCACCGACAAGAATGCAGACGAAAAGTTTCTCTATAATTATACTAATGTACATCTTTTGCCCGAGCTCAAACGCATTACAGGGATCGGGCAAGCACGCATCTTAGGTTCACGGCAATATGCCATGAGAATCTGGCTCAATCCTGACAGGATGCGAGCATACCAGGTTTCAACAGAAGATGTCATGAAAGCCATTGCTGACCAAAGCATTATTGGTCATCCAGGGCGCATTGGCCAAAGCTCAGGCATTACTGCTCAATCCTTAGAATATGTCCTTGTATACCAGGGACGATTCAATAAGCCCGAGCAATACGAAAATGTAATTATTCGATCAAAATCGGGAGGGAACACACTTTACCTCAAAGATATTGCTCGAATTGACCTCGGAAGTGAATTCTATGATATTTACTGCAACGTTGATGGCTATCCGGCTGCCGCAATCTTATTCAAACAAACCCAGGGAAGCAATGCAAGTGATGTCATCGAGCAGATCAAGAAAAAAATCGAGGAACTTCGGCCAAGCTTCCCTCCAGGGGTAGATTATAAAATCAGCTATGATGTTTCCTCTTTTCTCGAAGCATCTATCCACGAGGTCATCCATACCCTCGCTGAAGCATTCATCCTGGTATCTTTCGTTGTCTTTATTTTTCTTGGAGACTGGCGATTAACTCTTATTCCAACAATCGCGGTCCCCGTTTCTTTAATCGGCGCTTTTTTCTTTATGAATTGGTTCAATCTCAGCATTAATCTTATCACCTTATTTGCACTGGTCCTTGCCGTCGGGATTGTTGTCGATAATGCCATCGTTGTTGTCGAAGCCGTCCATGCAAAAATGGAAGAAAAACACCTCCCTCCTCATGCAGCCGTCCATGCAGTACTTGGGGAAATCAGCGGCGCCGTCATTGCTATCACCCTCCTTATGATTGCCGTCTTCGTCCCCATTGCCTTTATGCCAGGCCCCGTCGGTGTTTTCTACCGCCAATTTTCCATCACGATGGCAAGCTCCATTGTCCTATCAGGAATTGTCGCACTCACTTTAACCCCGGTCCTTTGCATGCTCATACTGAAAGAGCACCGCCCAAATCCGCCAGCCTTTATTGCTCTTTTTAATAGGAGCTTTGAAAAGCTCTCTCATGCCTACATCTCCCTCCTTGAAAGGATAGTGCATAGAAGAGCGCTCACATGTGCAATTCTCATGTTTTTTGCAATGTGCGTCGCACTTCTTAACAAAATCGTTCCTCCTGGATTCATTCCCAATGAGGACCAAGGCATGATCTACGCTATCATTCAGACACCTCCTGGTTCGACGCTTGAGAAAACTAACGAAGTAGCAAGAAATCTTCAGGAAGTTGCAAAAAAAATTGAAGGCGTCGACTCTGTTGCTTCGCTAGCAGGCTATGAGATCCTCACTGAAGGTCGAGGATCCAATGCCGGCACCTGTCTCATCAGTCTTAAAAACTGGTCCCATCGAAAAAATTCCGTCCAAGATGTTATGAAGGAGCTTGAACAGGAAGCAAAGAATTTTGGTGCCGTCATAGAGTTTTTCGAACCCCCCGCAGTGCCTGGCTTTGGATCTGCAGGCGGTGTCTCTTTTCGCCTCTTAGACAAGACCGGAGAAATGAACTACAAAAAACTTGAACAGGTCAATACCGAGTTCATGACCAATCTCAAGAAGAAAAAAGAACTCACAGGACTTTTTACCTTCTATTCAGCTAACTTCCCCCAGTACGAACTCAAGCTCGATACTAAAGTCGCAATGCAAAAAGGCCTTTCAATCAAAAAGGCTATGGAAGATCTCAGCATCCTCATTGGCAGCACCTATGATCAGGGTTTTATTCGCTTCGGCCAATTTTTCAAAGTCTACGTTCAGTCACTTCCAGAATTCCGTCGCCTCCCCTCAGACATTTCGCACCTTTATACTAAAAACGAAAAAGGAGACATGGTCCCCTTCTCCTCATTTATTTCTATGGAACAGACGCAGGGGCCAAATGAAATCACCCGGTACAATGTCTACACATCAACGTCTATCAAAGCCGTACCAGCTTCCGGATACACGACAGGAGATGCAAACGAAGCGGTGAAAAAAGTCGCCCTCGAAACTTTACCGAAGGGGTACGATATTGCCTGGGAAGGCCTCTCCTATGACGAGGTACTTCGAGGAAATGAAGCAATTTACATTTTCCTGATCGTACTTGCCTTTGTGTATCTTGTTCTTGCTGCTCAGTATGAAAGCTTCATCCTGCCCTTTGCCGTCATTCTTTCGCTTCCCCCAGGGGTTGCTGGATCCTACGCACTGATCTACCGAGCAGGCCTTGCCAACGACATCTTCGCACAGGTGGGCCTTATTATGCTTGTGGGCCTTCTAGGCAAAAATGCGGTTCTTATTGTTGAGTTTGCTGTACAAAAAGAAAAACAAGGACTCAGCGTGCTGCAAGCTGCGATCGAAGGTGCCCGGGCAAGATTTCGACCTATTTTGATGACGTCATTTGCCTTCATTGCAGGCATTTTTCCATTTATCGTAGCTACAGGACCTGGAGCAATCGCGAACCGTACCATCGGAGCTTCTGCACTCGGCGGAATGCTGTTTGGTACAGTTTTTGGCGTTATTATTGTTCCTGGACTATACTATATCTTTGGGTCTTTGGCCCAAAGAAAGGAACACTCCCATTAAAGAAAAAATATTTTTTTATTCCTACCTTGTTTTGACAAGCTGCGTTCCATCAGTCCTGGTTGTCAAGCATGATGTCTTGCCAATTCCAAAAACATTTCCTGATTCAGCTACATCTCCAAGCAACCTAACGCACTGGAAGGATTTCTTCCAAGATCCCCTTTTAACTGCTCTCATTGAAGAAGGCCTAGGCAACAACCAAGAACTCCACATCCTTGAGCAGGAGATTGAAATTGCCAATAACGAAGTGCTTTCACGAGAGGGGGAATATATTCCAAAAGTAGGCGTCCAAGGCGGTTATGGCTTAGAAAAAAAAGCGAAATTTACAAGCCAAGGAGCAAGTGATGCCGCAAACGAACTTCCCGACCCTCTCCAAATCGGCAGACTTGGTCTCTCTACAACCTGGGAAATCGATGTCTGGAAAAAACTTCGCAACGCAAGCAAGGCTGCTTATTACAATTACCTATCCTCCATTGAAGGCAAAAGATTTCTTGTCACACATTTAGTAGCCGAAGTCGCCAACACGTATTTCGAGCTCCTCGCTCTTGATAATCAGCTTGAAGTCATCATTACCTATGTTGATGTCTTAAAACAGATCAAAACCATGGTCATGGTCCAACAAAGCGCGGCAAAAGCAACTTCCCTTGGAGTCGTCAGGTTTGAAGCAGAAGTGCTCAAGAATCAAAGCCGCCAGATTCAACTACGACAGCAGATCCTGATGACCCAAAATAAGCTCAACACTTTAGTAGGCCGTTTTCCACAACAACTAGAGAGGGATTCAAAGCAATTTTTGAACAGAATGCTCGCAAAGGTCGACACAGGAATCCCTTCAAGTCTTCTTGATAATCGACCTGACATGAAAGCTGCCTCATTCAACCTCGAAGCCTCAAAGCTGAGTGTAGAGTCGGCGAAAGCACAATTTTATCCTTCACTGAGCATTGAGGCAGGACTAGGATTTGAGTCTTTTAATACCAAACACCTTCTTGACGTTCCAGAATCGATCTTTTACGGCCTGGTCGGTAAACTCAGCGCCCCTTTACTGAACAGGAAGGCCATCAAAGCTGCGTATTTTTCTGCCAACAATAAACAGATCCAAGCCGTTTATCGGTACGAACAAACGCTGGTGAGTGCCTATACTGAGGTCCTCAACCAGCTGAACATGATTGAAAATCTTAATCAGATGTACAAGCTCAAATCACAACAGGTCGATGTACTGAGTGAAGCTATTACTATTTCCAACATGCTATTTCAAGCAGCACGGGTGGATTACGTTGAAACTCTCCTGACGCAAAGGGATGCGCTCGAAGCGCAGACTGAGGCAATAGAAGTCAAAAAGCAGCAACTCAGTGCCTATGTCAACCTCTACAAGGCTCTCGGCGGCGGCTGGCATGACGTCAACAAGACACTATAAAATTACTACCAAGCACATGAATCATGCGACTTGTTGACATTACGCACAGCAGGCGCTACAATTATATGATGATTTTTTGTATCTTTTTTGCACTCAGTACGCATGCGGCGCCACCTACTCCCCAAGCAGAAAAAATGTACAGTCACATTATCTCTTCTTTCAAAGACCGCATAAGATTTCATCGTATTATTGCAAAATTCTTGGGCGAATCAGACACCACCGAAGGAGATAAATCATCGTTTTTTACTGATTATTATGGGATAGAACTAGCCTTTGACGATTCTCAGGCGTCCATCTACTTCAAGACCATACATGCAAATTATGCGTCTTTTTATGAGTCTCTGATACGTTTCCTAGAGCCAGCAGAAGCGAACCATGACTATACATTACTGACTCAATTCCTTCAAGGAAGATATGAAAAACTGAACTCTGATGAAATGGAATTCCAAAAAGACATCAATCTTCAAACAAAAATCAACCTGACCTACGGATTCGTCTTATTTCTCACCCATATTAGTGACCAATACAACACGGTATTCGAACGCCTTATAGCGCCTCACGAAAGGTGGCTAGCAGAACAAAAAGACACCTCTTATACGCAAAAAAGAGACGCTAGACACGAGCACATGAAAGATTCTCAAATAGATGAGCTCGATTTCGTGAATAACAAAATAAAAAAAATAGAAAAATTCATTGACCCCTGGTGGGCGCTCAGTGAAAAATTCTTGCAATTCAAAAACAAAAAAGACACCTGCTACTTCGATGCATCAAAAGTCACATGTCTCTTTCAAGAAAGATACACTCAAATAAGTGGATTAATTGGAAGATTTTTAACCAAGAAGAGCAAAAACCCAGAGAAAAAAATCCTGAACGATCTTCTTTCAAAAGTACTCTTAAAATACGAAAATCTTTATAATTATCTCAAACAAGCAAATCAATTGCGCATAGAAGCATCCAAACGCCGACCAAGAACCCCCGATGCCGTATTGTTCCCTTATGCAGATGGCCTCGAACTCCTCCAACTTGATATAGTGCCAAAACTTAAAGAGTTGGAAGATGACTATAAAGCGAGCAAAAAAATCATCGAAGACTTTCGCGAGTCTGAAAAAACCACAAAGACCGAAGCACTAGAAAACCCTGCCGCTTCGTCTGACGAGGATGCAGACGCCGTACCCTCGTCAGACGAAGACGACACTCCTGCTACCACGCTCCCTGAATCTACTGATGATGAAACCGCCGTTACAAGCCCCTCTGAGCATCTACACTTAGGCAGCCAACGCGCAAAACAGATACAAAAAATATTTGATAATCAGACATCTATATCGTTTGAAGAAATAACAAGTCTTATCCATGGACTTGGTGGAATGGTAAAGATAACCAGAGGATCACACGGCTTTATTCGTTTTAATGGCACTAATCCTTCTGGCGAAAAAGCACAAACCCCCATCTGCCATCATCACGGTCGAGACAATATCAGAACACCGAAATACATGATTCGACTTATTCAAGGGGTACTGCGCGCAGCAGGGTTCGCGCCTGACGAATCATAAATACAATCTTGCAATACCATACTGGTTCTTTCTGAGGACTGACGGGTATCCATACTATAAAATTATCGACTCTTTCAAAGAAAGACATCTAGCAATTAACTGATCACATCAAGAGCCAAGAAAAATTATACTTTTTCTCTGATTATTCCTGGCTGTAATCGTTCATATGCATTTCTATAGTATTTTATAAGAAAAAACCTCCATAGCGCGAGCAGCACCACATTTGTAACCGTTAGCACGCATAGCAGCTGGCAACAAATCAGCACATGCACGAGCAGCATCACAAGCAGCAGCACGAGCATAAGTAATATCAATAGTAGCAGTTACACGTGCCTTGTCAGAGGCAGTAGCATCATCCGCGACAGCAGCACGAGCATAAGCACGAGCGGCGCTAGCAACGTTAAAAGCAGCACGAGAAAAAGCAGAAACAGCGCCAGCAATAAGAGGCACTCTGCTGCTGGCATTAGCAGTAGCACGAGCAACAACGAACATATGAGCAGCAGAAACAGCAGCATCAGCTGCAGCAATAGTATCAATAGTAGCTCCAGCACGTACAGCAGCGTCCGCAGCAGCCTGAACACCACTAGTGGCATATTCATGTGCAGCCAGGACAGCAGTAGTTACAGGAGAACACGCAGGAGCACAAGAACGACCAACAGACCACAGCATAGACTCAGCACCTGCATGACGAGCGTATTCAGCAATAATATGAGCACGCTCACTACTAGGAGCATAATATATATAAGCGCAATAATCATCGGCAGCGTCGGCAGCAGTAGGATCAACGCTTCTAGTAACGGCACAAATCGCATAAGTAGAAGCAGTTCCGCGGATAGCCTCATACACATCAAACACACGACCATTGCTAACTTTTTCTATAAAAAAATTAATCCATATAGAATATGTATTGATCTCATTAATCTTCTCGATAGTAATAGGCTCTGATGCGCGGCTCTCGAAAAATAGAGCGCTAGCGTTAAGAGCACGAGCAGCAGCAATAGCCTCAGTACGAGAATCCTCAGCAGCAGCAGCATCATCACTAACAGCATTAACCACATTATCATCAGCACCGTAATAAGCAGCACGCTCGATAACACAATCAGATAGAGCAGCAGCAGTCCGAAAACGATCATATGAAAGAGCAGCAGCAGTCCGAAAAGCCGAAACACGCTCAGCAGCCCCAATAGCCTTGTCAGCAGCGGTACGAGCTCCGATAGCAGCATTCACAGCAACAGCGACTGCACAAGATGCATCCTCAGCTTCAGAAGCAGCAGCAACAGCACGATCTGCATCGCCCTTAGCATCACGAACACGGGCAATAACTGAACAAAAAGCAGCAGCGCGATCTTTATCAGTAGTAGCGATAGCAACATCATGAACTGAAGCACGAGCATCAATAGCTTTATAAACAGCAATAGCCGCATACACAGAGGCATCTGCAGTCCCCAAGGGAAGAGTGGCGGCAAAAGGTGATTCAGGATAATGAGTCGTAGCATCAAAACAATCAAGAGCCAAAATCGCAGCATAGGTAGCAGCCACAACGGCACGAGTAGCAGCGACATGAGTATCAGCAGCGGCAACTGCTTCAGACGCACAAGCAGCAGCATCCGTCGCAGCACGCCTGGAACCATCCAAAACATCGAGGGCAATCTTATGAATGATGCGAGCAGCATCACGCACACTGGGTGCTTCTTTGGCAGCAGCAACAGTACAATCAGCAATATGAGCAGCACGTTCATCAAAACGATAACTATCAGTAATCATAGACTCAGCAGAGTCTGCACGAAGCATAACAGCGGCAACACCGTCTTTAGCATGTGCTACAAAAACAGCAGTCCACACAGATCGCATGTTATCGCGAAGAATATCTTCAAGAGGAGGATGTCCCAAATCTAGTTGAAGCTAAAGTTTGAAAAGTAGCTCCCCCTGGAGTATTCCAGGTTTGATAGTAAATCAAAAAAAGGAGCTACAAGATGAGAGAAGACACGGTTAGACGGAAAAAAGCA
>CAIUGE010000021.1 GCA_903898645.1 Oligoflexia bacterium
AATGGTCAGGACGTCTACGACCTTCCATCCATCTGATATCGAAAGAACCCATTCTAAAAACTTATCAGTGTGCTTTAGCATGCTGCATTATAATCACTTCTTCCTGACCAAATCTAACAAAAAAGAGAAAAGACTCGATGCGTCATTTTAGGCTACGCACAACATAGTCTGAAGAGCCATTTAAATAAAATGATACACATAGTATCAAGAGCGTCACCACAATCGTCAGAGATCTCCTGGTTTCATACAGAATCAAAGGCCAAATAATATAAAATTGTTCTTCAATGCCTAACGACCAAAGATGGAGTAACGGCTTCAGATCAGAAGGCGTATCAAAATACCCAGCCTCCTGCCACAGCACAAGATGAGACACAAAGACGGAACCCGCTGCAATATGCTTACCTAATTCTGCATACTCATGAGGCAAGAACCCAAACCATCCAAAAATAAAGCAAGAAAGCATGACCAGTAACAATGCAGGAAAAATACGTTTGATGCGGCGGAAATAAAAATCCAGAAAACTAAAACTTCCTCGACTAACACTACCAAGAATGACATTGGTAATCAAATAACCAGAAATAACAAAGAAGATATCCACGCCGACAAATCCGCCTGCCATATAACCTGGAAAAAAATGGTATGCAATCACACACACAACAGCAATTGCTCGAAGGCCGTCTATATCCGGGCGGTAAGGGAATCTCATACGTGGGGATAGTAGCCGCCAGCCACTAGATATTCAATCAATGAATCATCCCTAACACAGAGCATGAAAAAACGATCAAGCGCGTCAACTCGCGCCCCACGGCTGCTCGAAATGGCTAGGCCGACGAAGACTGTGTCCGTACTTGCTGACTGTCTCCTCATGACGTATCCACACGGTGACTATGCATTTGAGCCAACTGGTTAAAATGGCATACAATTGCTCTTCACTCACCAAAGATGCAGTAACGAACTGAGATCAAAAAATCATGACCAGCAACAAAATCGCCCTTCAAGCCAGTCTGATTCACCGTTGATTTCTTGATCCTATTTCGTATACTTTGAGGATATGAGTACAATGAAAAAAAGGGCCCTACAGCAACAGCACTGCAAACAGCCATTGCTTTATGCCTTCACCGGTGGAATACTTGCACTCCTCCTCGCAGGCTTTGCATCCGTTGATTTTTCTTTGCCAAAAACACTCTGGGGGGATCATACCTTTCTCCTCGTCCTGGCAAAAAATCTTATGAGTCATGGCCTTCTCTGGGAAAATAGCGACATTGGCCGGCCAGGGGGGTTCTCTATGCACGCATTCCCCTTTCCTGACATGTCGCAGCATGCTATTCTCTGGCTCTGCACACTGACGACAAAAAACCCATTTCAAGCGAGCAATTACTACTACGTCCTCGTCATCCTTTGTACCTACTGGTCTGCATTTTTTGCCCTCTGGAAGTCATTTCAGAACATCTTGATTTCCCTATTTGGAGGCATCCTCTTTCTCTTTGTACCCTATCTCGTCATCCGCTCACATGGACACGATTATCTCACCGCCTACTATGCAGCACCCTGGACCTATATTGTCTGCTTCATGATGACAAAGCAGGTCACCACGAACTCCCCTGTTCGCGAACTTGCCCTATTCTTGCGCAACTGGGAAGTCCTCCTTGGCATCCTCATCATGAGCCTCTCTGGTGTCTACTACCTCGCCTTTTCTCTGATGCTTATCTGCATTTACTCTTTTGTCATCGCCATTATTGACCGGCCGCGCATAGCCCTCAAAGGTACAGTTGTCGTCCTTCTTTGCCTTATCATTTTTTCAATCGCCATGTACCCATCCATGCACTTTATATCAACGAACAATCTTGATCTTCCGTCAAGGTTTTTTATGGAGCAAACGCTCTATGCAACAAAAATATCAGACCTTTTATGGACCTGGACGCAATACTTTTCCCCCAACCAAAAATTCATCGACTATATGCGAGATCGCTCGGAGCGTGAGGGATACGATTTTTGGCCAGGACTTCCTCTTTCCATCTTCTCTCTTGCAAGCATTCTTTTTTATCCTCTCTGGTGGAAAGAGCGCGAAGACACAAAAAGCATCAAAGCAATACTGATCTTTATGATCTTCTCGATACTTTACTCTATGCCCTATGGACTGGGCCTTCTTTTCAATGCTCTTGTGACACCAGTCATTAGGTCACAAGCAAGAATCAGCCCATTTTTTACATTTGGCGCAATCCTGCTGCTTGCGCACCAACTTAAACAGACCCTGCGAGATAACGTCAAAATAGGATGTGTTCTTTTCCTCCTGACACTCATCAATGGCTGGCCTTATTTCGGCTTCTACAGCCTCCATCAAAATCAGCTCATAGGAAGCTCTACCTACCAGAACGAAGAAAAAAGCATCCAAAACGTCCTCAAAGCGATCCACAGCAAAAATTTGAAACAGATTGTTCAACTACCTATTGAAGCCTGGCCAGAGGCACCCAGTCATCATGCATTCATGGCGTACAACCACTGGCTCCCTTACATCTTTGACACCCTGCCCAGTAGCACAAGCTGGAGCTATGGCATGATGAGACACGCCCCTGAGCTTGCAATCCTCTTCAATGCGAAAAACTTTTTACCCCTAGGTTTCGACGGTATTCTCATCCAAAAAGACGGCTACAATGCTCAGGAACTACAGGCAGTCTATGCAACCTTGATGACATCTGCTCAAACTGAATACGAAGACAGCAGTCGCCATCTACTCAGTTTACATTAGCCGTACGCGCTATTGCAGACTCTAGACCAACAGTTGGCTCAAGACCCAGCTCAAGCTTCGCTCGGCTAATATCGGGCACATAGCATGAGGAGAGCCCAGGCTGACCAAGCATAATGATCTGTGTCCCAGGTCTCACGATGCCAGCAACAAGTCGGGCTAAATCAGCAATGGAGATTGCCTGACTCCCCCCAACATTGTAAGGACGTAGGGGAGTACCTTTGAGCAAAATCGTCCAAAGCCAATGGACAAGATCCGAAGCATAGATATAAGACCTCACCGCCGTGCCATCGCCCTGGATCTGGATCGGCCGCTCCTCCAGGCAACTTTGAATGAAATTGCCTAGAGCGTATTTTACAGGCAGATGAGGACCAATACAGGCAAACACCCGAGCAATAAGCCCCTCGACACAGAGCTTCTCTGCAATGACCTTTGCCTCACCATAAACAGACTGCGGCAAAATTGGACTATCCTCATGAAAAGTCCCGCTTGCTGCGTGTCCATAGACAGCTCCTGAACTTAAGAAGAGAAAATGCTTCACATGTTTTTGAGCTGCAAACTCCAAAACATTCTCTGTCCCATCTACAATAGACCGAAATACTTGAGGCCCCTCGATGCTTGCCGCAGCATGGATAACATGACTGAACTCACCCTCAGGATACTTGAAATCGCAGATATCTCCCTCAAGAAAGGAAACTTGAGGAAAAGCCAATGCTCCAGGATTCCTTGTCAGAACGACCATCTCGGCTTCAAAAGCTTGCTGCACAAAAGACTCCAAAAGCCACCTTCCAATCAGCCCCGTGCCACCGGTAACAAAAAGACGAGCTCCCTTCAAATCATCCCGATTAACCATTGATTGCTACCATTCCTTTCGTATACTCAGTGAGAATGAAAATATCTGTCGTATCTCCATGCTATAACGAAGAAGCCAATGTAGAAGAGCTCTATAGACAAGTCAAAAGTCAATTGCTAGGCATTGACTATGAGCATATCTTTATTGATAACGCGTCGCAAGACCGCACCGTGTCAATACTCAGAAAAATTGCTGACCAGGACAAAAATGTAAAAATCATTGTCAATGCACGCAATTTTGGCCATATTCGCTCACCTTTTTACGGCTTGCTTCAAGCATCCGGCGATGCAGCGATCCTGATGGTCTCTGACCTTCAAGATCCGCCTACACTCATCCCAGAGCTCCTCCAAAAGTGGAAAGAGGGCTATAAGGTTGTCCTCTGTATCAAGGATCAAAGTGAAGAATCGCCCCTCATGTTCGCACTCCGGAAAGCCTACTATGGCTTTGTAGCTCATGTTGCTGATATCACCCTAACAAAGAATAATACAGGCTTTGGCCTCTATGATCGCAAGGTACTAGATATTTTAAGAAATATTGACGACCCCTACCCTTACTTTCGAGGACTTATTTCAGATATTGGATTTGAATCGGCGAAAATTAGCTACCTGCAGCCAAGGCGTAAACGGGGCATCACGAAAAATAATTTCTACACCCTCTATGACATTGCCATGCTCGGCATTGTGAATCATTCCAAAGTGCCCCTCCGCATTGCAACCATGCTGGGCTTTTTTATGTCCGCCCTCAGCCTGTTTGTGGCATTTTTCTACCTTATAGCTAAACTTCTGTTTTGGCAGTCATTTTCCATTGGCTCGGCCCCCCTGCTCATTGGCATGTTCCTCCTCTTCTCCATACAACTCTTTTTTACTGGATTATTAGGTGAATATATTGGAGCTATCTACACCCAGGTACAAAAACGGCCACTTGTCATCGAACTTGAGCGCATCAATTTTCCGTGAAAGGCTACACATGAGACCATGGCTTTGGGCTATCCTAGGAGGCGCACTCACGCTTCTCCTTGCGGGCTTTGCATCTATTGACTTCTCCTTACCGAAAACACTCTGGGGAGACCATATCTTCCTCCTCATTCAGGCAAAGAACATCCTAAGTCATAATTCACTTTGGGAAAATAGTGACCTTGGCCGACCAGGCATATTTTCCATGTATGCATTTCCTCTTCCTGACATATCTCAACACGCCATCCTCTGGCTTTGCTCATTTGTAACCAAAAATCCATTTCAAGTCGGTAACTACTACTACGTTCTTGTGACACTGCTTATCTACTGGTCAGCCTTCTTCGCTCTCTGGAAGTTCTTCCAGAACACCGCGATTTCTCTACTTGGAGGAATCCTTTATCTTTTTGTCCCCTACTTTGTCACGCGATCTCAAGCGCACGATTACCTTGCCGCCTACTATGCAGCTCCCTGGGCCTACATCATCTGCATAATGATGACCAAGAGCACACCCTTGAAGGAGCTTTCTCTTTTTTTACGCAACTGGGAAGTGCTCCTTGGCATTCTTATTGTAAGCTTCTCTGGCGTGTACTACCTTGCCTTCTCCCTCTTGCTTTTCTGCGTCTATTCTTTTGCAATAACCATCATGGACCGATCTCGCATAGCCCTCAAATGCGCAGTAATTACCCTCCTTTGCCTCGGACTCTTTGCTATTGCCATGTACCCATCACTCCATTTTCTCCAGACACACCAGCTTCATCTTCCCCAAAGACATTTTACGGAGCAAAAACTTTATGGGACAAAAATTATAGATCTTACGTGGACTTGGGCGCAGCATTTTACCCCCAGCCAAAAATTCAGTACATACATAAGCAAGCGCACTCACCTCGAGGGATATGACTTTTGGCCAGGCATCTTCCTTTCTTTTATTGCACTTGTGAGTATTCTTTTTTATCCCTTCTGGTGGAAAGAGCGCGAAGATACAAAAAGCATCAAAGCAATTCTGTTTTTTATGACGTTCTCCATACTGTTTTCCATGCCCTATGGGCTTGGTATGCTTTTTAATACACTTGTGACGCCAGTTATTAGGTCACAAGCAAGAATCAGCCCATTTTTTACATTTGGCGCTATCATCCTGCTCACATATCAACTCAAACTCATCTTCCGTCACAATAACCAAAGAGCATTCGCTCTTCTTCTTCTGACCCTTATCAACGGCTGGCCCTATTTCGGCTTCTATAGCCGCCATCAACGCCAGCTCATAGAAAGCTCCGCCTACCAGGATGAAACACGAAGCATCCACAATGTCCTTAAGGTCATCCACGACAAAAAACTCAAACAGATTGCTCAACTACCCATCGCACCCTGGCCAGAATCGCCGAATCAACGTGCATTTGTACCTTATAACCACTTTCTCCCTTATATCTATGACACCCTCCCCTCGCAAACGAGCTGGAGCTATGGCCTCATGAGCCATGACCCTCAGTTTGCAATCCTCGCAAATGCGACAAACTTTTTACCTCTAGGTTTTGACGGCGTCCTCATCCAAAAAGCTGCCTACACCGCTGATGAACTGCACGCAGTGACGCCCTCTACTCAAATTGAATATGAAGATGACAGCCGCCTTCTACTCAGCTTGCATTAAAAACACATTGCTGCATACTGCAAGGAGATAACCATGATAACGCTTTATGAAAAACAAAGACGTGCTCAACAAGTAACCACGCACAATCAAAATCCTATTGTCACATTGAGCAAATTATTTTAAGCAGGCTTACGCATGAGTGCTGCATACATACCATCCCCACCTGTCAGATGAGGCGCATACAGCCATTCTTTAATAGGGACATACTGCGCTGTCACCGCCTCGCCCTCAGCTTTCATAACTGAGCAAACTGAGTAAACAAGCAGTGCCCCAGGCGCGAGCCTCTCCCACACTTGAGCAAGAAGCGCTGTCTGCACCTTCACCAGCGCTTCAACATCAAGCATGACACGATTCCATTTAATCTCTGGATGCCGCCTTATAAGACCCATAGCACTGCAAGGTGCATCAATCCAAACACAGTCAGCAAAAAGGGATGCATCTGCCCACACCTGCTCCCAACCCATAACGCGTACCTTAGTCCCAACCGAGGAACGCAACATAGGCTCTCGGTGCTTATCAGTTGCAGTGACTGTCATACCACCTTGTACAAGCCCAAGACTTTTGCCACCTGGAGCGGCGCAAAGATCAAGGACATGGCGAGGTTGCAGAGCAATAACTTCCTGCACAAGCGCCTGATTAGAAATATCTTGAACAAAACCATCCCCGTGGAAAATGCCTTGAAATACCGCAACGCTCCCATCCTGATTTACTGTTGTATTGACAGGACGCTCAAGGCAGCTTTGCGCAAAAGCTCTGGTCCACTCAACACCCCGCTCTAAGCAAAGCTGATCCCATAACCACGTAGGTAGACTCCAATACTCAGCTCCATCACCCTCTTTAAGCTCAAGACGTCTCAAAATGGCATTCACAAATCGGGCAGCATGCTCACTTTCATTTGTATGCACCAATGTGACTGTCTCTGAAACAACTTTTGGCCAAACACTACGGTCCTGTCCAAGCTTTTGATAAATAGCCATCCTGAGACACTCAAGCACAAAACCTTTTGGCATCTTCTTCGCCAGTGGCCGCAAAAGATAATCTGCCCGGCCACGCCATCTTTGAGTACCAGCACAAACATCCCACATCCACGATGCATCCTGTGCTGCAAGATCCTGACACGCTTTTTCGAGATCCAAAGAACCCTGTAGTACACGAACTGCAAGACTACGTAACTGGTTATAATCATGCGCCATGATGTGCCACCCAATAAAGACTCGGCCCATCAAAATGAGGCTTAGATTGCATAATATGCTCCCAAATACTTTTTTCATCGTCCTCAGAATCGGTAAATTCCTTCACGATCTTCTCGATAAATGAATGCTTGCGCTTATTGAGCCACAGCACAGAAGTACTCCACTTCATAGGTCCCTCTATACCTCCAAGACGATATGCCTCTTTCACAGCATCTTCCAATGAACCTAAGGCATCAACCAAATGGAGCTTTTCTGCCTGCCTGCCTGAGAAAATTCGCCCATCTGCGATAGGATCAACGTCCTTACTGGCCAAATGACGACCCTCTCTCACAGCTTGCTTAAACTGTTCCAGCACATCATCAATCATAGTTTGTAAAACAGCTCGTTCATGCGGAGTCATCTCCTTATACTCAGCCCCAGCATCCTTCATTGCGCCTGTTGTGATTGCATAGCGCCTCACTTTAGCCCAATCATAGAGTTTTGATAAATCTGCAAATTGCATGATAACACCAATAGAACCTGTCAAGGTCCCAGGGTTGGCAAACACTTTTTTTGCGCCACATGCAATATAATAGGCTCCACTTGCCGCAACTGAACCCATAGAAACGACAAGTGGTTTTGGAAATGCCTTTACTGCATCATAAATCTCCTGCGATGGCCCTACTGATCCTCCTGGAGAATCAAGTCTCAGCACAAGTGCCTTAATAGAGCGATCTTCCTCAGCCTCATGGAGCTTCATAAGTATCTTATGCGAGTCCATAATGGGCCCCTTGAGCTCCAAAATGCCGACAACTGGAGACTCCCTCAGCCGTAACCCTGTATCTCTATGCCGATATAAAAACGCCCCTCCCATACCCGCACACAAAAGAGTAAAAAAAACAAAAGAAAGTACCAAAATCAACGCCAAGGGCTTTACAGGTTTCACAAGACTAAGCTACAAATTCTCTCACGAAAGTGCCATCAAAAAGTGATTTAACGCATGGTACCAAAAGGAGACCGCCATTATCCCTATCCTCTTACTCGCTTTTGCTCATGTGCACGACATCATCTCAGCGTGGGATCTCCGCGTTCAGCTTGGGCAAGACACACTCATGTCACCGGATATTGACAGGACATTAGAAGCTCTCTCCAGACTCTCCTTCGACCAATTTTTCTACACACTCGCGCCTCGTTATCTCCCGAACATCTACCAACTCTCGATCAAAGAGCAGACTGACTTCTTCTCAGTCCAAGAAGCGATTCAAGCACGAACCCTCCATGCCCAATTTATCGCAAACCATGCAGATGCCATCTCCAAAGAACTTGAGACATACGCCCATCTCCTCAACAAAGCCCTCTTTTTTTATGATCACATTCCCAGGCAAGACTTAGCAGCAACATTCAAAAATAACTCAAAATTATGGCTAATAGAAAAAAACAGACACGAAAATGACCCGCTTTATATCCTCGCTCTCGAAAACAAAGTTATCGGTAGTCACATAAACACTATTATGCAAAATACCAGCACGATAAGAAATGTCCATGCCACAAAAATCGACCTGAATACTCGGTACGAAATTTATCGCGCCTCACCCTACGAGCTGACACTTGATTATCTTCACACGATCCCACCCAAAGATCTCTTGAAACTCAGCCTCCTGACACACAATGAAACTGACGACAGGGCTATGCTAAGAACTCTCGTCCTGTCTTCCCTTCTGGTTGAGCGCCTCCGCATCGAACTCAAAAAAGCCCAGCATTACGCGCACCATTTTAGCACTCACAAAACTCGTGTTCATCGTCTCCAACTTCTCCTCTTACGTGCACACCGTCACCAAGAAAAAAAATATCAAGACAACGCTCAACTTACTCTCGAGGATTTCGACCTATGATACTCCTGCTTTGCGTCACAGCACATGCCATGCTTACAGAATTAGCAACCCTTATTGAGAGGCCCATCACGCCCCAGCTTATAACCCACATCTATGAACTCCTTCAAAATCGAACCCTTTATGAATCCACAGTGCCCCATCTTGAAGCCCTTTATAACATAGTCCCTCACCAAACTCCTGACAGCCCTCCCTTCGCTATCCAAACAAAAAAAAATCATGCTCTCTTTATTGAACAGCACAAAGAAATTCTCCAATCAGAACTTGAAAAGTATTCCTCTATATTTGACTTAGAAGAGCGTTTTTACAACAAAGCAAGAAAATACTCTCATATTAAAAAAAAACTAGATGGCTTGCATACGTTCTTTATAGGGATCAAAAAACCAATACTCCATGATCCATTTTTTCACCTTCAATCTGAACTCGTTGTCCTCAGTACTGAATTAAAGTACGTAAAAAAAACCAAAGGCATAGACTGCACCCAATGCTCAACCCATAGTTACGATGCAGCAGACATACTCAACGAGCGCTATACACTGCTTAGCACCACCCCCCATCATGAAGCCTTCTTACAACCTCACCATCTCAATCACACATCCCTTCATGACATGATTGTCATACGCGATTGTATCAGCGAAAAAGAACAAAATGACTGTCTCCATGGTAATGCAGCGATTCTATCATTCACCACAGACCTTATTGTTGAACTTCTTGAGATAAAATTAGCAAAAGCGCAACACTCCCGATCGAACAAAAAACTTATCCGCAGCATTCAAGAAACCCTCTCCATAGCTAAAAGAGACCATGATAAAGCGCTCAATGCCCACTATACCTATTCAGAAGACACAGAAGAAGTCATTTTCTCCCACGATCCCTTCGAGCTGACGTACGATGACCTCTAAGGGCGGGTTATTCTCGTATTCCATCAGACAAGCCTAAAGTAGGCATAAAATGATCGGTCACTATACAAACTGCAATGCAAGCCTGCGCCTAACAGTCAGAAGGCTCACTGTTGCATTCATGATAAATGGCCGAGATCTTTACAATGTATATTGTAATGACATGTTTGCATTTACAACAGGTGGGGCTGATGAGTTGGCGAGCCGACTAGAGGGTGCTCAGATCGAAAACAAAACCCCTTCGTTGCCTATTGAGCTATGGCATAAAATTTTACACGGCAGAACATCTCCACAGCAAATGGCGTCGCTCGCAACGACGTGCTCTACCTTAAGGAATTGAGAGAAAGAATTTGCGAAGATAAAGCGGCATTAGATAACCTTATCGTATCGGCACATTCTAAAAAAAGAAATACTTTGATATTTCCAGCAGCTGCTTGTGCGAAGCTTGTGATACCTGGTGGTATTCGAGCTCTGAAAAAGGCAAGAGACGTACCACATTTCCTTCTATTGACATTCAAAGGCCAAATGATGGTCCTCCTGCCTTGTCTGCAGAAAGGTATAGCGTTTCTTTAAATAGATTGAATATTTTAGATAAACTTCACGTTAATGAAGGATCTTTCCTTGTGAAGGATTGTCACATAAAGGGGAATGAGCCACCGGTTAAGTACTTAGGAAATCAAGATCGCTTGGATCGTGGGGCAGATATTTTGAATGCACGAATTCGTTTTGTCGATAGCGAGATCAGTCACCTTGTGGCAGTACATGGGGAGTCGCTGCTCATTTATGAATGGGGCGGGTGGCTGATGATCGACCTCGAGCATGTTCATACGAGGGCGCTATAAAAGCATACTCAAGGAGGCGTCAGATTATTCCCTATGCGTACTGCAGTCAGCGAGCTCCATCCATTAATATCGCCGCCAATATTAAAACCACACGTACCACCACCACCTTCAGCCCTAATGCCAACCGTTATCAATTTTCCCGCAGCCACATACTGAATTGTTGTACCAGATACTGTTTGTTGCGACATATTCAACAATCCATTATTATTAGAGAGTACACTTATCGTCGAATAGACAGGCGTTGTCCCTGTAGCCGGAACACCAGACGTGATAGCAATACCAACCACACCATAAGTATCACTGCAGCCATCCATGAACCTCACATTATAACTAATCAAATAAACGCCACTTGACGTTATACTGACTGCCAATCCTGTATAGTACATCACGGACCGCACGGTATACGACACTATTGAAACAGGAGGCACTGTACTCATCGTCCAAGGACTCGTCGCTCCAATATAACCATTCACATTAAGCGCAAATTCGGCAGCAGGCGCACTTGTCCCAATACCCACAGCCCCAGGGTAATAGATCTGAGAAGAACTACTTGTTGTCCACTGACTACTCACTACCG